>JAILBD010000006.1 GCA_024681275.1 Erysipelotrichaceae bacterium | reverse complement strand
TTTTCGAAATTCTCTTCGATCTCGACAGGGATCATGTTCATCCTTTTCAGGCATTCGCGGATGGCTTTCTGCATCCGGGGCTTGTGTCTGGAACGGTAGCAGTCCTGAACGGTGATCTCTTCACCGTGATAATCCGGCCAGATAAAATCTTCATCTTCGAGAAGATATTCATAGATGGAGATCTCTTTGGCTTGCGGAGACTGTTCATCGGTGATGATGGCACAGGAGGTGCAGTTGTTCAGAACGACATCGCCTTCTTTAAAGAGGTGCTGAGACACACGGCAGCAGCCGGCGATCTCATGGTCTTCTTTTTTTCTCAGGTAAGCCTGGATCTTTTCGCTGGTTTCTTTGTGTGCCGCTTTGAATTTGCAGCTTGGCAGATAATAGGTCGTCATAGTTCACATGGAAAGATCTTCGCCATTGGTCTGTATCACTTTCTTATACCAATAGAAGGAATCTTTCTTTATCCTTTCTTTTGTTCCGTTTCCTTCGTCGTCCTGGTCCACATAGACGAAGCCGTATCTTTTTGACATTTCAGAGGTCGAAGAGGAGATCATATCGATCGGTGACCAGGCACAGTAGGCGATGATGTCAGCTCCTTCGATCACGGACTGTTTCATCGCGTCGATGTAATCCCTGAAATAGCTGATCCTGTAATCATCGTGGATCTTTCCGTCTTCAGCGACTTCATCGATGGCGCCGAAGCCGTTCTCGCCGATGATCAGGGGCATATGATACCTGTCGGTGTATTCGTTGATGTTGTGATAGAAGCCGATCGGATCCATCCTCCATTCCCATGGTGTCGGTTTCAGATACGGATTCTGTACGAATCCTTTGGAATCCATCGTGCATGTCTCGTGATCGATGACCCTGGTCGCGTAGTGCGAGAAAGCCAGGAAATCGAGCGTATTATGGCGGATGGTCTCCAGCTCTTCATCACTTGCTTTGACATCGATATTGTTGTTTTTGAAATAGCGGATGGCGTAGTCCGGATATTCGCCCCAGAGCTGGACGTCCGGGAAGAAGTACTGCATCCTGTTCCTTCTCTGCGTCAGGACCATATCTTCCGGGTTGCAGGTCTTAGGGAAGAGGATCCTGTCGGATACCATCGTTCCGATATTGACTTTGAGACTTTTTTCTTTGGCGAATTCTTTCAGTTTTGCGCAGCAGTAGAACTGATTGTGTGCAGCCTGATAGTATTTCTCCAGAGTCTTGCCGTCGCTTTCTTCGGTGACGCCGGTGGATTTGAATCCACACGGATAGAAGAGGTTGATCTGATTGAACGGGATCCAGTATTTCACCTGATCCGCATATCTTTCGAGAACGAGCTTAGCGTAATGCAGATAGAGATCGATTACTTTCTTGTTGGCAAAGCCGCCGTAATTGAAGACGAGTCCCAAAGGCATCTCTTAGTGAGAGATCGTGATGATGGGTTCCATTCCGTTTGCCCGGATCTCACTGATGAGGTCATCGTAGAATTGCAGGCCTTTTTCATTTGGCGTTTCTTCGTCGCCGTTGGGGAATATCCTCGCCCAGGCGATAGAGGTCCTGTAACACTTGAAGCCCATCTCTTTCAGCAGAGCGAGGTCTTCTTTATATCTGTGATAGAAGTCGATGCCCCATCTCTTGGGATAAAGGTTCTCATGGTCCTGAGCGTATCTTCTGATATCTTCGAGGGATCCGCCTCCTTCTTTTTTCATCTTACTGCGGTCGAGGTTTTTTGTGTACATCTGTACATCCGAGACCGTCATGCCTTTACCGTCTTCGTCATAAGCGCCTTCCATCTGACAGGCAGCGGAAGCGCCGCCCCATAAGAAGTTCTCAGGGAAGCCTTTTCTGATCTCCTTCATGATCTCTATCCTTTCAAAGAATAAACGGTTTTATACAAGTCGATCATTTCCTTGATCATGGAGAGTTCGGATTTGATCGTCATCAGCGTGTCTTGCGCGTGGATGAAGAGGATACAGAGTTCGTGTTCCTCGCCACCCATCTCTGCCTGCAGAACATCCGTCTGTGCCTGATGGGCGTTCTTGATGGCTTCTTCGGCAGTCCTGATCTTTGTTTCAGCTGCGTCAAAGTCGCCTTTCTTGGCTTCTTCCAGCGCTTTGAATGCGTCTGTTCTGGCGTCGCCGGCGTTTAATATGATCTGCATCGATACCTGGATAAGGGGATTGTTCTCACTCATTTTTCTATACCTTCTTTCAACTATATTAAAAAATGCCTCGCGGCATTTTTCATTCATTGTTTTTCATGCCCCTGTGAAGAGTCAGGAAAGTCTTTGCGATGTCATGATCCTTCTGAACTGATTGAAGTCAGAGATGCTGCGCAGCTTTTCAACGCAGTCCGTTTCCATCAGCAGCAACAGAAGGGCGTTGTACATGTTCTGGAACTCTTCCAGTCTTTCCGGATCGACCGCCATCAGCATGACACAGTAGATGATCTTGTCAGACCATACGATCCCGTTCGGAGCGATCAGGACGGCAACGGTCTGGTCGCTGACTTCTGCGCTGACGCCGTGCGGCACAGCGAAGTTGATGTAGCCGGTGGAGATGGCTTCTTCTCTCTGTATGACCTGCTGCTCAAATTCATCTTCGACATAGCCGTTATCTTTCAGGCGTTGGCACATCCTGGAGATGGCGGCATACTTGTCCATGTCTTCGCCGATGATCTCAAAATTCTCCTCTTTGAAGAAGAAAGGGAAGACATTGGCAAAATTCATCAGCAATTTTTCCTGCTGCATGGAGGTG
>JAILBD010000219.1 GCA_024681275.1 Erysipelotrichaceae bacterium | reverse complement strand
TGGAGATTATAAAACTATGGAAAGAGAAGAAAAAATCAGACAGATCGAAAAGACGATCGAAAAAGTCAGACCATATATCCAGAACGACGGCGGCGATGTTCAGTTCGTCAAACTTGAAGACGATATCGTCTATGTGAGCGTACACGGCGCCTGCGTAGGCTGTATGGCTCTTGATTACACCTTGAAAGAAGGTGTCGAAGCACTGATCCTCGATGAAGTTGAAGGCATCAAGGAAGTCAGATTAGCGTAAAAAAGTTCCGCAAGGAACTTTTTTCATCTGTCATTGACCTGAACGATCACGCATTTCAGATAATCGGAAACATTGTTGCCGATGATGATCGGATGATCAGGAGACTGTGCCCTGTTTTCGACCAGTCTCAGACGCTTGTGAGAGTCGTTCGCAGCAGAGAGGATGATCTTCATGAACAGATCTCTGGTCATATATTCGCTGCAGGAACAGGTCACAAGGAATCCGCCCGGATTGAGCAGTTTCATTGCTCTGTAGTTGATCTCCTTGTATCCTTTTGAAGCGTTTTTCAAAGAATTCTTTGATTTGGTAAAGGCAGGCGGATCGAGTATGATCACATCAAACCTTTCTTTTTTCTTTTCCATCTCAACAAGATAATCAAACACATCGGCAACGATGAACCTGGTATTCGTGAAACCATTGAGCCTGCTGTTCTCGCTTGCCTGATCGATCGCCAGCTGTGAGGCATCGATGCCAATGACTTCTTTTGCAACTTTGGCAGCACTTAAAGCGAAACCGCCTGTATGGGTGCAGCAGTCCAGGACTTTTTTGTCTTTACAGAGCCGGCGTATTGCAAGATGGTTGTATTTCTGATCCAGGAAATAGCCGGTCTTCTGGCCTTCGGCAATATTGACATTGAGCCTGACTCCATTTTCATCCACTTCGATGAGAGTATCAAAAGGCTCGCTTAAAAAACCCTTGACCCTGTCCAGACCCTCCAGAGTCCTGACTCTGGCATCACTGCGTTCGTAGATCCCCTTGATCTCCAGGCCATCTTCCCTGAGGACCTCACAGAGAGTTTCAGTCAGCATATCCTTCCTGACATCCATTCCCAAAGTATCGATCTCAAAGACCAGGATGTCATTGAATTTGTCGACGATGAGCCCCGGCAGACGATCTGAATCGGAAAAAACGATGCGGCAGCAGTTTGTCTCAACGACATTTTTACGGTAATTCCAGGCGTCATAGAAACGTTTTCTGAAGAATCCCCTGTCAATGACCTCATTCCTCTTTCTGGAAAGGATCCTGATCATGATCTTGGAATTGTCATTGATATATCCGTAACCTAAAAAATCATCTTTGAAAGATACGACTTCAACGATATCTCCGTTCCTGTATTCCCCTTCTATCCTGTCGACCTCGTTATCGAAGATCCACAGTCCGCCGGCAGACAATGTCCGGCCTTCATTTTTCTTCAAAGCGACTTTGATCATACAAACATTATAACCCACAAAAAGAAAGCGGAACATCCGTTCCGCTCATCGATCATTTCAATGCATCAGCACATCTGTCACACAGACCGTCTTCGTTTTCATCTTCAACGACGTTCCAGCAACGTGGACAGACATGGCCTTTTGCCATCTCGATCTTCACTTCGACATTATCGTATCTGGTCAGTTCCTCATCGACGAAAGAGACCTTAGCGATGATCAGCCACTGATTGATCTTATCACCGAATGCATCGAGCAGGAGTTTCTTATCTTCTTCCTTCAGATGCAGCAAGGCGTGAGCCTGCATCGGCTTCTCGATGATCTTGGCGTTGATCGCTTCCTCTCTTGCCTTGAAGATGTCCGTTCTGATCTCATGAAGTCTTGCGAATTCAGTCTTGATGACATCCTCGCCCTCGTAATTCACAGTATCAGGGAAGTGAACGTAGTGAACGCTCTTTGCCTCATCGTTGCCGAAGAATTTCCAGACTTCATCAGTCGTATAGACCAGGATCGGAGACCAGAGTCTGACCAGATAGTCGACAGCAGTATAAAGGACTGTCTGGATCTTGCGTCTGCGCGGAGAATCCTCTTTATCGCAATACAGGATATCCTTTGCGAAGTCGCAGTAGTAGCTGGACAATTCGTTGGTCATGAAATTGGTCATCGTCGAGGAAGCCAGGACGAAATCATAATTGTCGAAAGCTTCCTTCGTCTTTCTGGCCATATCATTCAAAGCGATCATCATATATTTATCGACCGGCTCCAGATCCTCATATGCGACCATCTTATCTTCACTGAAGTCTTCTCTGTTGATATTCCCCAGCATGAAGCGGAAGGTGTTCCTGATCTTGCGATACTGATCAGAGACCTGTTTCAGGTTGGAATCACCGATTCTCATGTCTGCTTTGAAGTCTTCGGAAGCGGCCCACAGTCTCAGGATATCGGCACCATACTGTTTGATGATGTCCAGCGGATCCACGACGTTGCCGACAGATTTGTGCATCGCCTCGCCCTTGGAGTCACAGACATAGCCGTGAGAGAGGACTGACTTATACGGTGCGACACCGTGATTGGCAACGGAAACGATCAGAGACGAGTTGAACCAACCTCTGTACTGGTCGGATCCTTCAAAATAGAGGTCGCAAGGATAGGAATAGCCTCTCGCGATCAGCTCATTCCAGGAAGATCCTGAATCGAACCAGACATCCATGATATCCGTCTCTTTCGTGAACTTGCCGTTAGGTGAGGCAGGATTGCTGTAACCTTCCGGAAGGAGATCCTTTGCTTCAGATTCAAACCAGACATTTGAGCCATGCTCATCAAAGAGTTTGGCGATATGTTCAAAGACATCGGCATCGATGATCGGCGTCTTGTCTTCGTTATAGATGATAGGGATAGGTACGCCCCAGAGCCTCTGACGCGAGATGCACCAGTCTTTGCGGTCCTTGACCATGTTGGTCAGGCGCAGTTCACCGAATGAGTTGATCCATTTGACGGATCTGATCGCTTCTAGCAGCTGCGGCTTGATCTGTTCGATCGAAGCGAACCACTGAGTCGTCGCTCTAAAGATGACCGGTTTTTTCAGTCTGTCATCATGCGGATAGGAGTGTGTCACCCATTCCAGCTTCAGAAGGTGGCCTTCCTCATCCAGACGCTCTGTGATCGTCTTGTTTGCGTCAAAGACGAACTGGCCCTTCAGCCATTCCCCGGCTTCTTCTGTCATGCAGCCCTTCTCATCGACCGGGCATACCGTAGGCAAGCCGTATCTCTGCGTCGTATAGAAGTCATCCAGGCCATGGCCACCGGCAGTATGGACACAGCCGGTGCCATCTTCATCTGTGACATAATCAGCCAGGCAGATGACAGACTCTCTTTCTTGCGGATACAGGACATGTTTGCAAACAAGACCTTCCAGTTCTCTTCCTTTGAAGGTTTTCAGAACTTCGTGTTCATTCAGCTCAAATTTAGCCATCAGAGCATCGACCAGGTTCTCCAGCATGACCATCTTGCCCTTTTCCGTTCTGACTAAAGCATATGTCAGATCCGGATGGAGTGTGATCGCGACGTTTGCCGGCAAAGTCCAAGGAGTCGTCGTCCAGATGACGAATTTCGCATCATCTTCAAGAACGCCCTTGCCATCTTTGACATCAAAAGTGACGAAGATCGTCGGATCCTTGCGGTCAAAATAGACGATCTCAGAATCAGCGATCGCAGTCTCCTGATATGGTGACCAGTAGATCGGCTTGAGGCCCTGGAAGATCATGCCATCCAGTGCCATTTTGGCAAAGGATCTGATCTGACGGCCTTCGAAGCCCTTCTGCAAAGTGATATAAGGATTCTCATAGTCACCGATCTGTCCAAGTCTCTTCTCCGTCAGCATCTGCTTCGCGATCTGCTGATGAGCATATTCCTCACACTTTTCCCTGAACTCCTTGGCACTGACCTCTTTGCGGTTCACGCCGAGCTTCTGAACCGCGTTTTCGATCGGAAGACCATGTGTGTCCCAACCCGGGAAAAACGGCGTATAATAGCCGGCCATCGCCTTGGAACGGACGATGATATCTTTGATGATGCGATTCATCGCTGTACCGGCGTGAAGGTTGCCATTGGCATAAGGCGGACCATCATGCAATACGAATGGCGTATGATCCCTGTTCTTTTCCAGGATCTTGTGATAATGATCATCTTCTTCCCAATTCTTCAGGATGTCAGGTTCTTTCTTAGGAAGATTGCCTCTCATCTCAAAATCGGTCTTCGGCATGTGCAGTGTGTCTTTGTATTCCATATCAAACTCCTTTTTAAAGAAAAAAGGTGCTACCAAAGGTCGCTATTCAGCGAGGTACCACCTTCATTTGTTTCTCAAACTCTTAACGCGAGTGACGCTGATAATTTTGTTATCAGAGCTCATAAGTGATTCCCGTAAGACTATGTATTGGCTTTCAGCAAACGCCAACTCTCTTAAACACGCATCATACGGACATGTCTTAATCTTAGCTTAATCTTCGTTCAGATTGATGTCACCGCCGACCTGAAGGTTCTTCGGTGAACATAGGATGACGTTCTCTCCGACTTTCTTGATCGAACCGTCAACGCCATATACGACGCCGGAAAGGAAGTCAATGATTCTCTGACGGTATTCGGAAGGCATCCTGTGCAGGTTGACACAACAAGCCCTCTTGCTCTTGATATGATGGCCGATCTCCTCGGCTTCATCAAAGTTGCGCGGCTCAAACAGAACGATGTTGGTGTTTGCAGTGATCGAAGAGGAACCCTGCAAAGTGCCCTTCTCATAAGGAGAGACAGCTTCAGCTTCTTCTTCAGTCAGTTCCAGCTGCTCATCATCTTCTTCTTCAGGTGCAATGAATTCTTTTAATCTATCGCCAAGTCCCATGTCAAGCCTCCTTCAATTCCTTCATTATTTTAGCAATTCAAAGCGCTTTAATCAACTTATTGGCAACTAAATAATTGTAAAAGCCATCGTCCAGAACATCGTCCGTTTCTTCGAAACCAAAATGGCGCAGACCATCCACACAGTTGTCAACGATGACCGGATGACCGACGCTCTGCAGCATTTCCAGATCGTTGATCCCATCACCAAAACCATAGGTATCTTCCAGATCTATGCCGAGGTATTCGATCACCTTTTTCACACCGACGCCCTTGTTGATCCCTTTGATGTTGACATCGTAGGAAGAAAACTGCTTATGTGATGCCAGATCGACAAAAGGCGTCAATTCCGCTTCCGCCGAAGGCATGACGCTCGTGTCAAAGAAGCCGATCATGGAGATCAGGTACTTCTCTTTTTTGTCCTTCTCTTCTACGAAGCCATTTAGAGCTTTGCCCCAGCCATTCATAAAAGCGTTGAATGACGGTGACGTCAGAGAATCCACATACATCTGATCCAAGGTCTCAAAAATATAGAAACCATCATATTTCGTGACGATATCCCTGATCTTTTCTACATCCTCATCTTCAAAATACGCAGCAAAGATCTCTTTCCCCTCAAATTCCGCATAGGCGCCATTGCACAAGACATAACCGCTGGCGTCCAGGCTTCTGATGTGATCACCCAAAAGGCCGCGGCAGCGCCCGGAAGCGATGAAAACATAGTCGCCATTGCGTTTCAGTTCCCTGAGAGCATATCTGGTCTTTTCCGAAACTTCATTCATCTTTCTGGATCCATCAAGGATGGTGCCATCGATATCACAGAAAAATAGTTTTTTCATACCTGTTCATTATACAAGAAAAAAACAGGAATAAATCCTGTTTCAATAGCGTTCGTGCAGTTTCAGACAGCTCGTGACATTATACCCGGCTTCTGTCAGTTTATCGCTGATATCTTTATATCCATATACGATCACAACGATCTCTATACCGCGCTTATTGTTATATACAGCCAGATTGGAGATCGAGATGTCTTCTTCCTTGAAGATCCTGCAGATGTCTTCCATGATGCCTGATCTGTCATCTGTTATAGAGATGACATAACGAAGACCATTGTGATTGTAGCCAAGCAGATCAATGAAGGCGGTGAAGATATCATTGTGTGTGATGATACCGATCAGCCTGTTCTCATCATCTACGACCGGAAGACAGCCGATATCATTCTTGCGCATGAGCGTCGCCGCCTCTTCCAGCAGGGCATCTTTGCCGATCGTGATGACATCCTTGATCATGATATCCTTGATCGTCAGTTTGTTGAGCAGATAGTTGAGCTCAAAGACTGAAAGTGAGGATGCGTTATTTGGCGTGTTGCTGGTGATGACAGTCTCAGTCACCAGACCCAGCAGTTTTCCATTTTCATCCACGACCGGAAGACGATGCAGATCGTTTTCCGACATGATATCAACAGCTTCAGAAACAGACTGATCAGGTCCCAGTGTAACAGGACTTGATACCATATTGTCTTTTACGTACATGATTATCCTCCCAGATAAGCTTTCTTTATATCTTCGCTGTTAAGCAGTTCTTCACCCGTACCGGACATGACGATCCTGCCCGTTTCGATCACATAAGCGCGGTCCGCGATACTTAAGGCCATCTTTGCATTCTGTTCAACAAGAAGTATCGTGACTCCCTGACTGTTTATATCTTTAATTATATCGAAAATCTCTCTGACAAGTAATGGAGATAGACCCATGCTGGGTTCATCCAGCAACATGATCTGAGGTCTCGCCATCAATGCTCTGCCCATCGCCAGCATCTGCTGCTCACCTCCCGAAAGCGTTCCAGCCAACTGTGTCTTTCTTTCCTGAAGCCTGGGGAACAGAGAATAGACATTCTCCAGATCTTTCTCTATGCCCTCTTTGTCCTTGCGCGTATATGCGCCGAGCATCAGATTATCCTCTACCGATTGCGAAGCAAAGACCCTTCTTCTTTCGGGACATTGGGCAATGCCCATCTCAACGATCTTGTGAGCAGGGACTTTGCTGATATCCCTATCGTTCAGCATGATGGAACCGCTATACGGCCTGAGCAAGCCGGAAATCGTATGCATCGTCGTCGTCTTGCCGGCACCATTAGCGCCGATCAGCGTGACGATCTGTCCGTCTTCAACTTCAAAACTGATGCCTTTGATCGCCTCTATCATGCCATATCTCACGATCAGATCATTTACTTTCAACATAGTTAATCACCCAAATAAGCCTTGATGACCTTTTCGTTGTTTTTGATCTCATCAGGACTTCCTTTCGCTAAAAGCATTCCGTAATTCAGGACATAGATCCTTTCACAGATATTCATGACCAGAGACATGTCGTGTTCGATCAGAAGTATACAGATATCGAATTTGTCTCTGACGAAACGGATCGTATTCATCAGTTCTTCCGTTTCCTGCGGATTCATTCCGGCAGCCGGTTCATCCAGCAGCAGAAGTTTTGGTTCAGTAGCCAAAGCTCTGGCGATCTCCAGTCTTCTCTGTGCGCCGTAAGGAAGCGAACTCGCTTCAATATCCCTGGAATCGTAGAGATTGAAGATCTTCAGCAGTTCTTCTGCTTTTTTCTGGATCTCTTCTTCGTTCTTTCTTCTTTTTGATGTATGGAAGATCGAATCGAACACAGAGTAATCATGGAGATTGTTCATACCGGTCTTGACATTGTCGATGACACTGAGATCGCTGAAAAGACGAATGTTCTGGAACGTCCTGGCAACGCCCGTTTTATTGACTTCGACCGTATTCAGTTTCTTGATATCTTCTCCGTTGAGATAGATGCTGCCACGGCTAGGCTCATAGACCTTTGTCAGCATGTTGAAAACAGTCGTTTTGCCGGCACCGTTCGGACCGATCAGTCCGACGATCTCGTGCGTATCGACTTCCATATTCAGCTTGTTGACAGCAGTCAGACCGCCGAAATCAATGCCCAGATTTTTCACTTCAAGAACAGGATTATTCATCATATCGCTCCTCTCTTAAAGAATCTTTTGCCGATCTTTTCACTCAGTTGTCTGAGCTTCGAAGAATTGGTGAGCTGCATCACCACGATCAGAACGACCGCATAGATCAGCATTCTATAATCCTGCAAAGATCGTAACATTTCAGGCAGGATATAAAGAACAGTCGTTGCAACGATCGTTCCATTGATATTTCCCAGCCCACCGAAGACGACATACACAAGGATCAGAATGGATGTGTTGAAATCGAACTTCGCCGGCTGCAGAGTCGAATAATTCAAAGCATAAAGAGCACCGGCTGCTCCGGCCAGGACTGCTGAAGTCACGAAAGCCAGGGTCTTCGTCTTTGAGATATTGATGCCGATCGATTCGGCAGCAATGCGATTGTCTCTCGCAGCCATGATCGCGCGTCCGTATTTGGAATCGATCAGAGAGTAAATGACGAACAAGGCGATCAGGATCATGATGAAACCACTCGTAAAATTGGAGATCTTTGCCGTATCCGTCGCACCCATAGGACCTGAGATCAGCATCTTTCCGCCTTCCAGAGACAGATCGTTCGTCACGAAAGAGAACTGGATGCCTCTGGCATCAAAACCGAGGTAAATATTATTGATCAGTGATTTGATGATCTGACCAAAAGCCAGGGTCACGATCGCCAGATAGTCACCTGAGAGTTTTAAGACCGGAACGGAGATCAGCAGACCGAAGATCCCGGAAACGAAGCTTCCGCAGATCACGGACAACACGAGACGAAGCATCCCGGAAGGAACAGATGCGGCGCAAAGTCCGGATACGCATACAGCCGTAAAAGCACCGATCGCCATAAAACCGGCATGGCCAAGCGACAGTTCACCCGAGTAACCCACGACCAGGTTCAGAGAAAGAGCTACGATGATATAGCAGCAGGTCGGAACCAGAAGGCTCGTGAAAAGGCGACTCATCCTGATGCTGTGCATGAGGATCTCGATGACGACATAAGCGGTGATGATCAGAACGAAACTCAGTGTTCTCGATCTGTTTTTCTTTCCAAAAAGATCATTCATGAAGTTTTTCATATCACACCTTCACATTCTCTTTTTTGCCTAAGAGGCCGGTAGGTTTGATCAATAAGACGATGATGAGAACAGAAAAGACGATCGCATCAGACAACTGTGTCGAGATGTAAGCTTTCGTCAGATTCTCGATGATGCCAAGCAGCAGACCACCAAGCAATGCGCCAGGGATCGAACCGATGCCGCCGAAAACAGCGGCAGTAAAAGCTTTGATGCCCGGCATCGAACCAAGAGTCGGAGAAAGCGATGGATATGTCGAACACAACAGGATCGCCGCTATAGCAGCCAAGCCGGAACCGATGGCAAACGTAATGGAGATCGTCGTATCGACATTGATCCCCATCAGCTGGGCAGCTCCTTTATCCTCGGCACAGGCGCGCATCGCCTTGCCGATCTTCGTCTTATTGATGAAAGCTGTCAGGCCGATCATGATGATGATACAGGTTAATATCGTGATCAGAGTCAGATAAGAGATGTTCAGTCTTCCGTCAAAGAATCTGAAAGAACCTTCCGTCAGCATGGCTGGAAAGATCTTGGTATCAGAGCCAAAAAGCAGCTGTGAAGCATTCTGCAAGAAGTAGCTGACACCGATCGCGGTGATCAGGACAGATAATGAGGTCGCCTGCCGCAGCGGTTTATAAGCCAGCCTTTCGATCAGGACACCCAGGCATGTGCACAGAAGGATAGAGAAGATGATAGCCAAAACAGGAGACATGCCGAATTTTGTGAACGCAAAAAAAGCCGCGTAGCCACCGGCCATGATGATGTCGCCATGGGCGAAATTCAGCATCTTGGCTATGCCATAGACCATCGTATATCCTAAAGCAATGATCGCATAGACGCTTCCAAGAGCCAGTCCTGATATCAAATAAGTCAGAAAAGTCATATGCCCTCTCAATCAACAGTAAAGGTTGCCGGAAAGATCCGGCAACCTTTCTTTCATCTTTTTATCTTAATTATCTGCGGAAACGTAGACGCCATTTGTGATAATGACAGCCTTAGGAGCCTTGGAGACCTCACCGTTTTCAGCCCAAGTCATTTCCTCACCGGTCACGCCGTTGAAAGTCATAGAAGTGAACTGTGCAGCCAGATCCTCGCAAAGACCATTTGTGGCATACATGGAGTGGTAGCCGATATTTTCGAGAGCCTGGTGGATCGCATAGACACAGTCATATGCATCAGCTGCGAACTGGTTCGGAGTCTCTCCGAATTTGCTTTCATAAGCCTCAACGAAGTGCTTCGTCAGTTCGTCATCAGCATCAGCAGCAAACGGTGTCAGCAGATAGACGCCCTCGGCAAGAGAAGTATCGAAACCTTCGAGTGTCAGGATGCCATCCATGCCATCGATTCCGAAGAATGTAGGCTCATAGCCCATATCCTTAGCCTGTTTCAGAATGATCGAAGCCGGCTGGTAATAGATCGGCAGATAGACCAGATCAGCACCTGCATCTTTGGCAGCGGTCAGCTGAGTGGAGAAATCAGTAGAAGAATCGCTTGTGAATGCGCCATCCTTGTAAACGATATTCAGACCTTTTTCAGCTGCAGCAGCTGTGAATTTCTCATAGACACCAGCGGAATAGACATCATCTGACTTGTAGATGATAGCGATCGCCTTGTCAGCGAAATTCTCAGCCATGTATTCAGCCGAAGCGATACCCTGGTTCGGATCCGTGAAGCACATCTGGAAGTTTCCAGGGAAGTTCTTGGAATCGGTATAGACCAGTGCTGTAGAAGAACCGGAAGGTGTGATCGCGAAGATCTTGTCTTCATCATAGTTTGCAGCGACAGCAGCACCTGCACCGGAAGTGACAGTCAGCAGAGATACCTGCATGCCCCAGTCAAAAAGCGTAGAATAAGCGGAAACGGCCTTTTCCGGATCTGCCTCATCATCAGCCATGTTGAAGTCGAATTTGATCTTCGAATCAGAAGCGTTGATCTCATCAACAGCGATCTGCGCAGCATTTCTGACAGCTTCGCCATAGACCTTCGCATCACCGCTCAAAGGACCTGATCCGCCCAGTTTGACATAGACGGTCTCATCTGTCGGTGCAGCATCGGGTTCCGGAGTCTTGCCGGAGCAGCCCGCCATCGTCAGTACACAAAGGATACTGAGCATAACGATAAATAATTTTTTCATAAGTATCTTCCTTTCAAGTAGATCTATAGAAACAGCTTAACTGTATCTACCAAAATAAAAGATGAGCTCTTCGATAATATCAAGCTCATCATTTCATA
>JAILBD010000037.1 GCA_024681275.1 Erysipelotrichaceae bacterium | reverse complement strand
GATGCAGCAGAAGCACTTGCACAGGGTGCTCTTGATGAAGCGATCAAGGAACATGAACTGACACTTATCGACAGGCCTGAACTCAAGATCGATGAGATCAATGACGACAAGTGTGTCATGACATTCGTATGTCCGGTCTATCCGGATGTCGAATTAGGCGACTATAAGGCACTGGAATATAAAGTTGAAGATGTTGATGTGGAAGAGAAGGAGATCGATGATCAGATCGCGGATCTTCTGAACAGAAAAGCCGATCTTGAACTGAAGGAAGATGGGGAAGTCGAAGATGGCGATACTGCTGTCATCGATTACGAAGGTTTCCTGGATGATGTTGCTTTTGAAGGCGGAAAAGATGAGAACCACGATCTCGTGATCGGTTCACACACTTTTATCCCGGGCTTCGAAGAACAGCTTATCGGTATGAAGTCGGAAGAGACCAAAGATATCAAGGTCACTTTCCCGGAGGATTATCATGGCAAAGATCTGGCTGGTAAAGAAGCCAAATTTACTGTGACAGTCCACGAGATCAAGAAGAAAGTCCTTCCTGAACTCAACGATGACTTTGCAAAGGAACTCAAATTCGATAATGTCAATACAGTCGAAGAATTAAGGAACTATACCAAAGAGAATTTATTGAACAGAAAAAAGAATGATGCGGAAAGAAAAGCTGATGATGAATTCATGAACGAACTCGCACAGATCATTAAAGTCGACATTCCTGAAGTCATGACCAAGGCGGAGATCGACAATATGGTCCAGTCGTATGAGTCCAATCTGATGCAGCAGGGTCTGTCATTGAGTCAGTATCTGCAATTTATGAATCAGACACCTGATCAGTTCAGAGATTCCCTCAAGGAAGAAGCTGAAAAACGTATCAAACTGAATCTGGGGCTCGATACGATCGCTAAACGTGAAGGCGTCAAGATCGAAGAAGCCGATCTGGAAGCAGAATATAAGAGACTGGCAGATATGTATGGCATGCCGGTCGAAGAAATCAGGAAGTATGTCCCGAGCGACACGCTGAATGACGATCTCAGATTGCAGAAGGCTTTAGAGCTGATCAAAAAATAAAGACGCTTTGCGTCTTTTTATTCAATAAAGGAGGTTTTTAATGAGTAAATATTCTTATCCTTTATTATGTACCAGAGGTGCTGTTGTATTTCCGATGCAGGATATGTCGATAGAAGTCGGAAGACAGGCTTCCATCGATGCGGTCAATTATGCGAACGCATATAATGTGAACATGGTCATCGTTTCACAGAAAGATCTGACCGTCGATATGCCGGGTCCTGATGATCTTTATAATTTCGGTACTTTGTGCCGTATCAAGACCAGCAGGGAAAGGGATGATCATCTGAAAGTCATCTTTACCGGACTCAGCCGTTGCAGGATCACTAAGCACTTCATTAAAGAAGGTGTCAATTTCGTCGAGATCGAAGATGTACTTGATACAGTTGAAGATGAGACCGTCATAGAGAGTCTGACAAAGAAAGCGATCGCTGAATTCAATGTCATCGCCCAGAAATACGCCAGACCCGGTTTTCCGATCAGACAGCTGACGAGTTTTGATGCTGCTTTGGCATCTGTGCTTGTCGATACATTTGCCCAGATCTATATTCAGAACGTTGAGGATAAGCAGATCTTCCTGGAAGAGGAAAACGTCAACAAGCGTCTGAATATGATGCTCAGTCATATTGAAAAAGAAAGAAATATGGATATGATCGAGCAGGAGATCAACGAAAAAGTCAAAGAGAGCATCGAAGACGGTCAGAGGGATTATTACTTAAGGGAGAAACTGAAAGCCATCAAAGATGAACTGAATGGCGGAGACAACGGGTCTGATATCGATGATCTCAAGGAAAGAGTCGAGAATGAACCATATCCTGAGAACGTCAAAGCGAAAGCGAGAGAAGAATTCAAGCGTTATGAGATGCTTCCGGCTTCCACAGGTGAGACCGGTGTCATCAGAACTTATCTTGAATGGCTGCTGAATGTCCCGTGGTATCAGAAATCTGTCGATAACGATGATCTGGATGACGCATCCAGGATCCTGGATGAAGACCACTACGGCCTGACGAAAGTCAAAGAGAGGATACTGGAGTATCTGGCCGTCAAGCAGATGACCAATTCCCTCAAATCTCCGATCATATGTCTGGTAGGGCCTCCGGGAGTCGGCAAGACTTCTCTTGCTAAATCCGTGGCCAGGGCATTGGACCGCCGTTTTGTCAAGATGTCCCTCGGCGGAGTCCGTGATGAAGCTGAGATCAGAGGCCACAGACGCACTTATATCGGCGCTTTGCCGGGCCGTTTCATTCAGGGAATGAAGAGGGCAGGCACTTTGAATCCTGTCTTCCTGATCGATGAGATCGATAAAATGGCATCTGATTATAAGGGAGATCCTTCTTCAGCCATGCTGGAAGTCCTGGATCCCGAACAGAATTCACAGTTCTCCGACCATTATCTGGAAGAACCGTATGATCTTTCTGATGTTCTGTTCATCTGTACAGCAAACTATCGTGAGAACATCCCGGCAGCATTGCTTGACAGGCTCGAAATCATTGAATTATCAAGCTATACAGAGTACGAGAAACTCAATATCGCTAAAAATCATCTGATCAAGAAGCAGACAGAGATCAACGGTCTGAATCCTTCTCAATTCACGCTTCCTGATGATATGATCCTCTATATCATCCGTCACTATACCAGGGAAGCCGGTGTCAGACAGCTTGAAAGAACGATCGGCACATTGTGCCGTAAGACCGTTCTGGCCATCCTGAAAGAAAAGAAGAAATCCGTCAAGGTCAGCAAGAAACTGATCAACACCTGGCTCGGTCATGAGATCTTTGATTACGGAAATAAGGAAAAGAAGGAACAGGTCGGCGTCGTCACGGGTCTTGCATATACGCCATTTGGCGGTGATATCCTGCCGATCGAAGTGAATTACTTCGAAGGAAAAGGCCAGCTGATCGTTACCGGACAGCTTGGTGATGTCATGGTCGAATCGACAAAGATCGCACTTGACTTCATCAAAGCCAATGCAAAGAAGTATGATATACCGATCGAGTTCTTTGAAAAACACGACATCCATATCCATGTTCCGGAAGGGGCCGTCCCTAAAGATGGACCATCTGCTGGTGTTACGATCACGACAGCACTGGTTTCTGCAATCACCTCCAGGAAAGTCAAAAAGGATATCGCAATGACCGGAGAAGTGACGCTTCGCGGAAATGTCCTTCCAATCGGTGGATTGAAAGAGAAATCACTGGCAGCACATAGGAGCGGCATCAAGAAGATCATCATACCAAAGGGAAACATCAAGGATCTCGACGATATTCCAGATACCGTCAAGGAAGAAGTGACTTATGTACCGGTCGAAAAGGTCGACCAGGTCATCAACGAGGCGCTGCTCTAAGTGGTACGTTTTATCTGTTCAGCCGTCAACGAAAGACAGTTTCCTGATACGGAAAAGGAAGTTGTCTTCGTCGGACGAAGCAATGTCGGGAAATCATCTCTGATCAACGCTTTGTATAAGCAGAAGCTTGCTTATGTCGGAAAGACGCCGGGCAAGACGAAACTGATCAATTTCTTTGATGTCGACGGTCTCTATACGGCTGTCGATGTCCCCGGTTATGGTTATGCGAAGCGTTCTAAACAGGAAGCCCTGCAGTTTGCAGAGATGATGGATGATTACTTCGGCAGGAAGGACAAGATCAGACTTGTCATCATGATCGTAGATGCAAGGATCGGACTGACCTCCGATGATAAAGATATGAAAGACTATCTTGAGGAACATGATCTGCCTTATCTTCTGGCTGCAAACAAGGTCGATAAGCTCTCGAACAATCAGCTGATGAATAATAAACATAAGTTCTTTAATGGCTACGAGAATGTCGTCTATGTATCGGCGGAGAAGAAAAAGAATATCGATCAGCTCCATGATCATATCGGAAGATATATTGATTGATTTGCCTTTATCTGAAGGATAAATTATAATTGAATAGACGTTGAAAAGAAGAAAGTAATCCTGATGGGAACATAGAGATATAAGGGTTGGTGGAACTTATACTGGTCTGGATGAAAATGTTGTCTTGGAGTCTACTTTATGTACGTGTGCCCGCGTTAAGGGTGGAAGTGAAAAATTAAGGTGGTACCGCGCTGATGGCGCCCTTGTGGCCACCTTTTTATTTTGTTGGAGGGATCTTATGTTAGAAAACAAGTACGAACCGAAAAAAGTCGAAGAAGGAAAGTATCAGCAATGGCTGGATCATCACTATTTTGAATGCGGTGACATGTCTAAAAAACCTTACTGTATCGTTATTCCGCCTCCAAACGTGACCGGAAAACTGCATCTGGGTCACGCGATGGACAACACGATACAGGATCTTCTTTCCCGTTACAACAGGCTGAAAGGATTTGATGTCCTCTGGGTCCCGGGCATGGACCACGCCGGTATTGCAACACAGGCTAAAGTCGATGAACGTCTGAAGAAACAAGGCGTTTCCCGTTATGATCTGGGAAGAGAGAAATTCCTGGAAAAGGCTTGGGAATGGAAAGCCGAGTATTCCGATTTCATCCGTTCGCAGTGGGCAAAACTTGGCAACTCAACGGACTACCGAAAAGAGCGTTTCACTTTAGATGAAGGTCTTTCCAGAGCGGTCGCGCAGGTCTTTGTGACGTATTACAAAGAAGGACTCATCTATAGAGGCAAACGTGTCATAAACTGGGATCCTGAAGCAAAGACGGCTCTCAGCAATATCGAGGTCATTCACAAGGATGTTGAAGCTTATATGTATTACATCAGATATCATCTTGTCGATTCAGATGAGACTTTTGATGTAGCAACGACCAGACCGGAAACGATGTTCGGCGATGTCTGCATCGTCGTAAACCCGAACGATGATAAAGTGAAGCATCTGATCGGAAAAAAAGCCATCAATCCGGCTAATGGCCAGGAACTCGAGATCATTGGCGATGAATATATTGAGATCGGTTTCGGTACTGGCATCATGAAATGCACACCGGCTCATGACCCGAATGACTATCAGATCGCTCTGCGTCATGATCTTCCGATGCCTATCTGCATGAATGAAGATGGCACGATGAATGAGCTCTGCGGTGAGTTCAATGGCCTGGATCGATTTGAATGCCGTGAGAGGCTGCTTGAGAAATATAAGGAAAACGGCGCTTTCGTCAAAGCGGAAAAGATCGTCCACTCAGTCGGACATTCCGAAAGGACAGGCGTCATGGTGGAACCATATCTTTCAAATCAGTGGTTCGTCAAGATGAAACCTCTGGCGGAAGATGTTCTGAAAGCTCAGGAACACGAAGAAAGCAAGATCAATTTCTATCCGAAACGATTCGAAAAGACTTTCTGCCAGTGGCTTGAAAACATTGAAGACTGGTGTATCTCTCGTCAGCTTTGGTGGGGCCACAGGATCCCTGTGTGGTATCATAATGAGACCGGGGAGATCTATTGTGAGGTCGATCCTCCTAAAGATATCGAAAACTATCATCAGGATGAAGATGTGCTTGATACATGGTTCTCATCTGCCTTATGGCCTTTCACGACATTGGGATGGCCGGATGAGACAGATGATTACAAACGTTACTTCCCGACCTCCTGCATGGTGACCGGATACGACATCATCTTCTTCTGGGTCGCGAGGATGGCTTTTTCAGCCCGCCATTTCTGCAATGATGTTCCATTCAAAGACTGTCTGATCCACGGCCTGATCAGAGATGAGAAAGGACGCAAGATGTCCAAATCCTTAGGAAACGGCATCGACCCGATCGATCTGATCGATGAATACGGATGTGATGCGCTGCGTCTGTTCCTGTCTACCAATTCCACACCGGGTCTGGATATGAATTTCTCAAGAGAAAAGATGCAGGCCGGCTGGAACTTCATCAATAAACTGTGGAATGCGGCTCGTTATGTCCTGATCAATCGCGATGATTCCTACGAATACAGAAGACCTCAGGATTTTTCAGAGATCGACGCCTGGATCATCAACAGGCTGAATAAAACCATCGCGACTGCCACGAACAATCTCGACAGGTATGAATTGTCTATCGCGGGCAACGAGATCATAACTTTTGTCTGGGATGATTTCTGCTCGATGTATATCGAATTCACAAAGGCCGCTTTAAACAGCGATGATCTTTCCATCAAGCATAAGACGCTTGATACTCTGATCTATGTTCTGGATGCCATAGTGAAGCTTCTGCATCCGTTCATACCGTTTGTCACGGAAGAGATCTATCAGAACATCCATGGCGAAGAGACCTCCATCATGACAGAAAGCTGGCCTGAGATCGTCGAAGATGTCAATATGAAAGCAGCCGAGGATATCGATAAGATCATCGAGATCATCAAGATAAGCAGAGAGATCAGAAATGAAAACAACATCAAACCTTCCAAGGATCTTGAAGTCCTGATCGATGGATTCGATCCTGACGATGCGATGAAAGCGATCCTTTATCGTATGACAAAGCTCAATGTCATCTACGATACAGGCGAGGAGACGATCGTTCGTCCAACGACCTTCGGCGGAGTCCGATTCATCATGTCTGAGATCGTCGACAAAGCTGCTGAGCTTGAGAAGATCGAAAAAGAACTGAAACGTCTTGAAGGGGAGATCGCCAGATCCAACGGCATGCTGAGCAATGAAAGATTCCTTTCCA
>JAILBD010000199.1 GCA_024681275.1 Erysipelotrichaceae bacterium | reverse complement strand
GAACCCGAGAATAGGAAGACATCCTGCTGAACGATACCGATGTTTTCCCTGAGAGAATCCATCGTGATATCTTCGATATCCGACCCGTCGATCGTGATCTTTCCATTGTCCGGATGATAGAACTTCGGAAGCAGATGACAGATCGTCGTCTTGCCGCCTCCCGAAGGACCGACAAGAGCGATCGTCTTGCCGCTGTCAACATGGAAACTGATATGGTCCAATACTTCCCTGTTTTCTTCGTGATTGTAGGAGAAACAGACTTCATCAAAAGCGATGTCACCTTTGACCTTTTCCAGTTCTTTCGCCCCAACCCTGTCTTCTTCGACAGGCAGATCAAGGATCTCGCAGAACCTTTCGAATCCAGTCACACCTTCATCGAACTGCTCCATCCACTGGACCAGCTGCAGGATGGGGCTGGTGAAGAAAGAGATCGAAACGATGAAAGAGGAATAGTCACCGAAACTGATCAGTCCCCTGTATAGGAAGATGCCACCGGAGATCAGACAGACGACATTGTAGATGTCCGTCACGAAGATCGTCGCGGCATGCTGGATGGCCATCGTGACATACTGACCTCTCTTGGCTTCCACAAAAGCCTTGTTTCCGACCTCAAACTTGTTCATTTCCTTATCGGAATTGTTGAACGCCTTCGTGATGCGGATACCCGATACGGATGAATTCACATCCGCATTGATCTGAGCCAGTGATCTCCTGGCCCTTCTGGAAGATTCCAGGTGCTTCTTGCGCACGATCAGGGTGATGACCACCAGCAAAGGCGAACACGAGAAGATGATCAGAGCCAGCGTCGTATTGATGCTCGACAGATAAAACAGTGAGAAGATCAGCGAGAACGATGTCATCACCAGCATCTCCGGCCCATGGTGCGCCAGTTCGGATATCTCCTGGAGATCCGAAGTGATGCGGGACATGATCTTGCCGGTCTCGTTGTTGTCGAAGTAAGAAAAAGGCAGTTTCTCCAGTTTGGCGAAAAGTTCCTTCCTCATGTCGGCCTGCAGATGTGTGCCGACCATGTGACCGTAGTAATCGACGCTGTACTTCATCAGCATCTTCAGGATATAGGCGGCCAGAAGGACGCATCCGAAAATGATGATCTCATTGAACCTGCGGTTCGGGATGAAATCATTCAACATCCGCCTGGTGATGATAGGATAAAGGACACCGATAGCCGAATTGCCTAAAGCACAGCTCATGTCGAAGGCAAAAGTCTTCAGATAAGGTTTGTAATAAGATAAGAATCGTTTAAACATACACGTAAGATTTTATCACAGACGGATCCTTTTGATCCGTCCGACGCATTTGAAAACCCGTCAAAACGGGCTTTTCTTATTATTTGACCAGGTGGAAATCCGTCTGTCTTCCGGCCAGGAAACAGACTCTGCCATCTTTCAGAAGGATGTCTGATTCCATCGGGAAACGCAGTTCTTTCTGATACGTCTCGCAATAGACTGTCGCATTGAGTTCCAGGGAATAAGCCGTATTGTCATGGACAGGATAATCTCCGCTTCCCTCGACGCCATTCTGCTTGTCCCAAAGTCCGATCGTCGGACCGGCCGCATGGCCATGGAAGCCCAATGGATGGGTGTAGATGCAAGGTTTGATGCCTTCTGCCTTCGCCTGTTTCAACGAATCCATAAGCACCTCATTGCCTGTCTTGCCGATCTTCAGGTTCTCGATGACGATATCCTGGAGACGGTTGGTCACCCTGATGCCGTTCTTCAGATCTTCGGGCGCATCGAACTCATCGTCTTTCAGGATGTAACAAAGCTCCTGGGTATCAGTGCACAGATTGAGATAACGGAAACCGACATCACAATGCAGGATGTCGCCCGGGAGGATGACCTCTTCCCCTTCCAGATGCGTGTCGCCGTTCCGATTGATGGATACTTCGTAGTCAAACCACGGTTCCAGCCCCAGATCGATCGTCTTCTGCAGCATCCAGTACTTCACATCATCCGCCGTTGTGACACCCGGATGGATGACTTTGTTGGAGAAAGCCTCCGCGATCATCGCATGAGCGATGCCGACGATGCCATTGTAGGCGACCATCTCTTCTTCGATCCTGGTCTCCAGCCAACCAACGGCGATGTTCTCGGCGGAAACGATCTTTCCCTTTTCCTCCTCGCTGAGTTCTTTGACAAAGTCTTCATAGAGGGAATGAGACAGACCATCGGCATACGCGAAGGTATCGGACATGTTCAGACCGATCTTCTTCACGTTCCAGCCTCTCAAGGTCTGCGCAAGCGTGGCCATCTGGCTCTTTTCCTGATCGGTCCAGAGCTGTTTGTAGTTTGGCATCGGATAACGCGTCACAGAGAAACGCTCGACCTTTCCTTCCTCGTTCAAATGGAAAAGGATGATCGTCAGCCTTCTGGCCGTGATCTGGTCATAGGTCGACAAAGTCCAGAAAAGCGGATCCTCGTTGTATTCATTGTTGATGATGACCCAGGAGTCGATACCGGAACGCTTCATCAGTTCCGGAAGAAGGACCTCCAGTCTCTTGACGAGCCACTGATCGAGCAGCTTTCCTCTCTGTCTGTAGCCAAGGATCTTTGCCTTCAGTTCATCGACGCTGGGAACACCAGTCAGCAGAAATTCCTGATTTGAAACAGCCATAGTTTATCCCTATATCACGAAATCGCCGTGTTCCATGACGACGACTTCTTTTCCGTCAAATGTCGTACCGACGACCTTGATGTCATCTGTGCCGATCATGAAGTCATTATGTGAGACAGCGAAGTTGACACCCTTCGCATACAGTTCTTCCTGACTCAGTTCCGTGCCATTTTTGACACAATCAGAGAAACTGGAACCGAATGCCAGGTGGCATGCGGCATTCTCGTCGATGAGGCTGTTGTAGAAGATCCTGCCCATCTGACGGATCGGAGACTTCTTGGAGACCAGGGCGACCTCGCCGAGCGATCTGGTGTGTTCATCCCTGAACAGGGCTTCTCTCAGGAATTCGACATTCTCGGAAGCGGCGCAGTCCACTGCCAGACCATCTTTGAAAGTGATCGAGAAATCCTTGACCAGCTTGCCGCTGATGAAAAGCGGGAAGGATGCATAGGCGATGCCATTGACGGTCCTGAAATCAGGATCGGTGAAGACTTCTTCCGTAGGCATATTCGCGACATATGGCGCATTGACGTTCTGTGAGCCCATCTCACCGGCTGAACACCAGATGTGATCCTTGACCAGATCCATCGTCAGATCCGTGCCCAGTTCAGACGTGATATGCAAAGACTTGAAATTGAAGTCATTCAGTTTCTTTGAACGGACAGCCAATTCTTCACAGTGCTTCTTCCAGTTCTCCACCGGATCCGTGTCTTCATCGACTCTCATCATCTTGCAGATGCTCTCTTCCAGTCTGGCATAAGCTTCTTCATCTTCCAGTTCAGGGAAGACCTTCTTGGCCCATTCCATGCTTGGATAGATGGTGCCTGTCCACTTCAGACAGCCCTGATGGATGTAGTGACGAACGACATTGCGCAGTTCATTGCCGGCAAAAGCCTGCGCTTTCAGGTTCTCATCCGGTACATCAAGGTTCAGTGAAGGACGGCTGGCTCGGACACCGAGCTGAACACCCTTGCCGGTACGAAGGATGGAATCGAGACTCTCCTTCTTCCATTCAGGCAGTGCTCTGAGTGTCTCAGGCGTGCAGTTCAACGCCTTGTAGTGATTGATCTCGGCATCTTCGATGAACGCCTCGACGTTGGCTGCGCCGGCCGCAAAAGCCTCTCTGGTGATCTCTCTGGCCAGATCGATCGCCGCTGTGTCTGTCTGTAAGACGACAGTCTCGCCTTCCTGAAGGTTCACGCCGGTCCTGATCAGGACTCTGGCGAGTTTTTCAAGCTGCCATTTATTCATCTTTTCTCTTCTCCATTTCATCCATCACGATCTTCTTGATCTGCTCGACCGCCTTGTCGGCATCGGTGTTGTAGACGACGTTATTGAATAACGGAGCGATCTCCATCTCCATCTTCGCCTTGTTCAGTCTTCTTTCGACGGAAGCTTCATCATCCTTGTAGATCTCGTGGATCTGCTTTTCCAGCTCTTCGAAGCTCTCCGGCATGACGAAGAAACAGATGCTCTCAGGGATATTCAGTTTGATCGGTCCGACACCCTGCGCCTCAACTTCGATCAGGACGTTCTTTCCCTTGTTGACCAGGAAGTCGATCTGTGCCTTCGGAGTGCCGTAATAGTATCCGTTGAACTCCGTATACTCCAGAAGTTCCTTGTTTTTCACAGACTCTGCAAACTGCTTGTGAGAGACGAAATAGTAGTCTTTGCCATCCACTTCGCCTTCCTTCTTGGGACGGGTGGTCTCAGAGATCGAGAAAAAGAGGTTCAGGTCCGTATCCGCCAGAAGCTTATCACGGATAGCACCCTTGCCGACTGAACTCGCACCACTTAATACAACAACTATACCTTTAGCCATAAATCCTCCTTAATGACACAACGCGATCAGATCCTTCAGCATCTGATATGAACGTTCAAAACTATCAAGATCGAGCTTTTCCTCCGGCGTGTGGACATTGGCACCCTTCGGTCCGAAGGTGATGATATCCAGTTTCGGATTCAAAGCCTTGAATACGCCACACTCATTGCCGCCATGTCCGGCATGCTCAGTGAGTGTGTTTCCATATTTGGCGACGACTTCCCTGAGCTTCTCTCTCATTTCCGATACCGGTTCAAAATTCCAGCCGGAATAACGGTTCGCCAGCTCAAAACGGACATTCAGTTTACCTGCCAGTACTTCCAGTCTGTCCTTGAGATCCTCGGCGGCATGATCCATCGCCGAACGGATCAGGATGTCGATCCAGACCTCCTTTTCATCACTGATCGCGACACCAAGGTTGAGCGAAGTCAGCGTCAGACCTTCGATGGCCATGGAACGATGCTGGAAGCCATTTGGCATCAGATAGCAGTAATCGATGATATCCATACCATCAGCGATATAACGGCCGCACTTGTCGATCTTTTCGACGCTGACCGTCACATCCGGATCAGAAAACTCGAGTTCTGTTCTGATATTCTTTGCGCTTTCTGCAAAGAGATCTTTTATCTTTTCAAATCCCGTATCGGAATTGAATGTGATGCTTGCAAGACGCGGAATGGCATTGTCTTTCTCACCGCCGGTGAGACGGACCAGTTCAAAGTCCATGCCCTTCTTCACAGCCTCTTCGATGACGCGGGAAGCGATGACGATCGCATTCCCCTTTTCCAGATGGATCTGGCCACCGGAATGTCCGCCACTGAGCCCTGTGATATCCAGACGGTAGCTTTCTTTTTCGCTCTGCTTGAAGTCCGCATCTTTGTGGATGTAGACGATGAAGCCTCCGGCAGCCGAAACGCCTGTCGAGGTCTCCCCACCGCCATCCAGATTGATCATGCGGTCCGCTTTGACATCTTCAGGTTTGATCTCGACCGAACCCAATAATCCGATCTCTTCCATCGTCGTGAAGAAACACTGCAGAGCCGGATGCGGAATGTTGTCATCATCCAGGATCGACAGCATATATGCAACGCCATGTCCGTCATCTCCACCCAGAGTCGTATCTTTGGCATGGAGCCATCCTTCCTCATCGACATAGAGCTGCAGCGGATCATTTTCGAAATCATGATCACTGCCTTCGACCTTGGCCGGTACCATGTCGATATGTGCCTGCAGGATCAGTGCCGGTGCATCCTCATATCCCTTTGAAGCCGGTTTTTCAACGATGACGTTAAAGACTTCATCCTGTTTCCACTTCAGCCCCCTCTTCTTGGCAAACTCGACGATGAAGTCGGAAAGCTTCTTTTCATGCCTTGACGGATGCGGGATCTTTGATATCTCATTGAACCAGTAATTCTGAGGCCTGCTCAGATCAAATGTCGTCATAACTAGGGTCCTCCTTATTTCAGATGTTTATCCATCCAGTTGCTGATCTCGGTCAGCCTTCTGATCCTGTGGGTCGGTTTGCCGGAACGTGACAGTTCGTGGTTCTCACCCTTGAACAGACACATCCTGGTCTCGACACCGTTGCAGGTCAGAGCGGTGTAAAGCTGCAAAGCTTCAGGGACCGGGCAGCGGTAGTCTTCCGTGGAATGGATGAAGAGAGTCGGCGTCACGGCATTGTTGACGAACTTCAGAGGCGACATGCCCCACAGTTCACCTGCGCAATTCCTCACATCGCCGAATTCCTGTTCGATCGGGAAATCGATGCCATAATCGCTCACGCCGACTTCCGAGATCCAGTTGGAGATGGAACGCTGCGTCGCTGCGCATTTGAAGCGGTCGGTCTGGCCGATGATCCAGTTGATCATGTAACCGCCATAGCTTCCTCCGGTCACGCCCAGTCTGCCTTTGTCGATAGCCGGATAAGTCTCCAGCACCAGATCGACGAAGGCCATGATGTCCTGATAGTCGATGCCGCCGAACTGATGGCGCAGATCGGCAAAGAAATTGCCTTTGCCATCAGAACCTCTCGGATTGCAGAACATCACGAAGTAACCATGTGATGCCCAATACTGCATCTCATGATAATAGACTTCACCATAAGCCGTTTTAGGACCGCCATGGATATCCAGAATGGCCGGATACTTCCTGTTTTCATCGTAATCGATCGGTTTCAGGACCCAGCCATCGATATCGACAGCCTTCTTCACCGTCAGTTTCTGCGGTCTGGCTACATAGTTGTCCTTGAAGACTTCATCATTGTAAGCAGTCAGTTTCACCGCTTTGTTATCCGTGACTTTGTATACTTCATCCAGGTCCTGACCCATCATAGCCAGCACATAGAATGCATCGCCGCATACGACAAAGTCATCCACACTGCCGTTTTCCAGAGAGACGACAGTTTTGAGTTCATCATCTTCGATCTTCAGAACGATCGTCTTATCCTTGTCGACTGTGACGAAATAATTATCCTCACCGTCTTTGAAATAGTTCTTGTTCTTTCCGTAGCGGGAATCCGATCCGACAGAGTTGTACAAAGAATGCTCCGTATCGATCCTCAATTCCATTTTACCGTCTTTCAGCTCATAGAACTTGCCAGCTTCCATCTCGCCCCAGTCTCTGGCGAAAGTGCCGTTGACATAGATCTTCCCCTTTTCATTGAAGACCTTGCGGACCTGCATCTTCTCGCCATAGATCATGCTGACTTTATCAGTCTTGGGATCATATTCATAGATCTTGTCCCACTTTGTCTTGTAGGTCGTGAAATCATTGGCAGAGAAGATGATCTTCCCGTTCATGACCTCGACACTGGCGACATCGAAGGTGTCAGGAGTGATCTTTCTGACAGAATGGTCTTTTTTGGAGACCAGAAACAGCGCCGTCCTGTTGCCATTGACGACACCGGCACCGTTGAAGACGAAAGGATATTCATCAAAGACGATGTAATCCTCATCATCCTTGACTTTCTGATCATAAGCCGCTTTTTCTTCATCGCTCAGCGCATAGTAATCCGGACAAGCCCTGTTGGTCATCGCTGAAGCGACGTAGAATCCTTCATTGAGATCCCTGAAGAGCTGCACAGCCAAAGGAAGCGTGAAGACTTC
>JAILBD010000175.1 GCA_024681275.1 Erysipelotrichaceae bacterium | reverse complement strand
GGCCTGGATGGAGTCCTGAACAGGATCGATCCCGATGATCACAACTGGGGTCCTTTTGATTTCAATCTTTACCATCTCAGTGAGGAAGAAAAGGCGAAACTGGAACATCTGCCTGAGAATCTGAATGAGGCGATCAGAGCTCTGAAGAGCGACCACGACTATCTACTGGCAGGCGGCGTCTTCAGCGAGGAGCTGATCAGCAACTGGATCAAGGCGATCGTTAGAGAAGCTTCCGAGATCGAGAAGATCCCGCATCCGGCAGAGTTCAGACTCTACTATGATCTCTGAGATTATTTTCTGAAGACTTGTTATAATATTGAAGTGTTTTATGGGGAGGGGTTAATATCATGGAACGTCCTGAATTTCCAAAACGCGCGGTCGTGACCGGCGGTATGCCATATGGCAATAAGACTTTACATTTTGGTCATGTGGGAGGTATGTTCGTCCATGCGGATGTCTTTGCGAGATTTCTGAGAGACCGCATCGGCAAGGACAATGTCGTTTTCGTTTCCGGTACGGACTGCTATGGTTCGCCGATCGCCGAAGGTTACCGTAAGAAGGTCGATCTTGAAGGCTATACCGGCACGATCGAAGATTACGTTCAGGAGAACCATGATGCGCAAGAAAAGACCTTGCGCGATTACAAGATCTCCCTGGACCTTTTTGGTGCTTCCGGACTGGGCGATACCAAGACCGTCCATCAGGAAGAGACCGATGAATTCATCCGCACCTTGTACAAGAACGGCTGGTTGGAGAAGCTGGTCACGAAACAGTTCTATGATACGAAGTACCAGTGTTTCCTCAACGGCAGACAGGTCGTTGGCAAGTGTCCGATCGAACACTGTCAGTCTGAGAAGGGCTATGCAGACGAGTGCGACCTCGGCCATCAGTACATGCCTGAGGAACTGATCGATCCGAAATCGACGCTCTCAGGTGAGACACCGGAGATGAGGGATGTCACCAACTGGTATTTCAAGCTGACAGAATTCAATGATCTGCTCAAGGAATATGTCGATGGCATCAAGAAAAAGAAGAATGTCAGAAGGATCGTTTCCGAGACGATGGAAGAGTCTCTGGGAGCTCCTGTCATCTATATCCAGGAGAAGTTCCTGGATCAGTATCTTGCGATCGAAAAGGAACTGCCTGAACATGAGGATTCCGATCTGGAGAATATCAGGGGATCTTTTACGGTCACTTTCGACAAGCTGGAGAAACGAGAGAAGGCCTGTCCGATCCTGACCAAGGCGGGCATCCACTACCGCACCGGCAAGACCCTGGTCCCGTTGAGACTGACGGGCAACATTGAGTGGGGCGTCAAGGCGCCGAAACTTGAAGATGAAGAAGATCTGACGGTCTGGGTATGGCCCGAAAGCCTTTGGGCTCCGATCTCTTTCACCAAGGCTTATTTCAAGCGCAAGGGCATGAGCGATGAGGAATGGAAGAGATACTGGTGTGACAGGGATGCGACGGTCTACCAGTTCATCGGCCAGGACAATATCTATTTCTACGGCGTAGCTCAGATGCCGCTCTGGATGGCTCAGCAGGGCAGTGAGGATCTGACGATCCATCCAAAAGATGGAGATCTGCAGCTGACGACCCTGGTCGCCAACCACCACATTCTCTTTCTTGACAAAAAAGCTTCTTCATCCAGCGAGATCAAGCCGCCTATGGCAGCCGATCTTCTGGATTACTATACGGCTGATCAGCTCAGGGCGCATTTCATCTCCCTGGCTTTAGGCAACAAATCAGTCAGTTTCATGCCACAGCCGCTGAATCCGGATGCCAAAGCGAATGAACCGGATCCGGTACTGGCCCAGGGCAATCTCTATACGAATGTCCTCAACAGGCTGGTCAGGGGCTGTTTCTATTCGGCACAGAAGTATTTTGACGGCGTCCTGCCGTATGGCGAAGTCTCAGCGGAATTCAGACAGATCGCTGAGAGGACGATCCTCAACTATGAGAATCACATGTATCGTTTCGAGCTGCATCAGGTCATGAATGATCTGGATTCCTATATCCGCAACGCTTCCAAGTTCTGGTCCAAGAATTCCAATGACGAAGAAAAGATCAGACAGACTCTGATCGATGCTTTCTACATGGTCAGAGTGGCGGCTGTCCTTTCCCATCCGATCGTTCCGGATGGCTGTGAGAAGATCTGCGATTATTTGAATGTCGATCCTGACAGGTTCTTCAGCTGGGACAATATCTTTGCGGACATCTATGATCTGATCGATGATAAGGAAGATCACAAGCTCAAGGAACTGAAGGAGAAAGAGGACTTCTATGTCAAACATCCAAGTCAATTTAAGCAAGGCTAAAGCTGATATGGAGAGAGTCGGGATCACCGACAATATCTCTCTGAAGGATGATGACAGCATCGTCATCATCGATCAGGTGAAGCTTCCCAATGTCCTGGAATACAAGAAGATCAAGGATCTGGAGTCTGCCTATCAGGCGATCAAAAAGCTTGAAGTCAGAGGAGCTCCGGCGATAGGGATCTTTGCGGCATACACGATGTACATGCTGTCAAAGAAGGATGAGGATCTTCCTTTTGATCAGTTCTATGAAAGATTCTGTTCAAACAGGGACTATCTGAACTCATCCCGTCCGACAGCGGTCAATCTGTCTTGGGCTTTAAGGCGCATGGATGAGGTCGTGAAGAAGAACAAGGAAAAAGAGGTCAAGGAGATCGTGGCCGAACTGAAAAAAGAGGCTTACGCGGTCCACAACGAAGATATCGAGATGTGTCTGAAGATCTGTGAATACGGGTTGTCTCTTCTGAAAGAAGGGGATGGCGTCCTGACACACTGCAATGCCGGTCCTCTTGCGACTTCCTATGGCACGGCGCAGGGTCCTTTCCTTCTCGCCAAGGCCAGAGGCATGAATATCCGCGTTTTTGCGGACGAGACCCGACCTCTTCTGCAGGGCGCGCGTCTGACGTCTTTTGAACTGAGCAGAGCGGGCGTCGATGTGACCCTGATCTGTGACAATATGGCTTCGATCGTGATGAAGAATGGCTGGATAAATGCCTGTTTCGTCGGCTGTGACCGCATTGCGGCAAACGGTGATGTCGCCAACAAGATCGGAACTTCCGGTGTGGCGATCCTGGCAAAACACTACGGCATCCCGGTCTATTCACTTGGCCCGACTTCAACGATCGATATGAATTGTCCGGATGGCGATCATATCAGGATCGAACTGCGGGATCCTGACGAGATCAAAAACATGTGGTACGAGAGGCCGATGGCACCGGCAGAGGTGAAATGCTACAATCCGTCTTTCGATGTGACGGATCATGAACTGCTGGCCGGTATCGTGACTGAAAAGGGCATCGTCTATCCGCCTTTCGATGTGAATCTGAAGAAACTGTTTGATGAGGAAGTTTAGACTTTTCATTTATTATTTCCTGCAGATGACCTGGGGGATCATACAGAATGCCCTGGGTTTTTTGATATGGCTCTATGTGCTTCTGACGGGTCCGAAAGAAGAGAGGCGTTTCTTCTATGGGGCTCTGGTGACCCGCTGGTACAACAGAGCTTCCATGTCGATGGGCATGTTCCTTTTTCTGGGGACAGATGAGGAGAGGGTGATCGTTCATGAATACGGCCATTCGATACAGTCGCTTCTTTTGGGCCCTTTCTATCTGCCGGTCATCGGCATCCCTTCCTTCATCTGGGCGAACTCCCGTCATTTCATCAGAGAAAGAAGAAAAGGAAGGTATCACTACACTTCCTTTTATCCGGAGCGCTGGGCCAATCATCTCGGCCGCAGATTTACAGGGCGGCAGCCCATCAATTATTGAGGATATAAGAGATCCCTTTGGCAGTCCTGATCCCGGGGTCTTTGAAGTGATTCCCTTCGTTCAGCTCAAACACGGTGCTGGCTGATCTGTTCAGATGTTCGGCGATCATCTCACTGTTGCGACGGACTGTGGCCATGACCGGGTTTCTGGTCAGGGCTTCTTTATCGCCAAGGGAAAGATATACGGTCCGGATCTCTGTGGAGATCTTTTCTTTTTTGACCATTTCCATCAATCCCGGATACCAGAGGGAACCTGATACGGAGGCGATCCTTGAGAACCTGCTTGTGCGATAGGCACTGTACAGGGCAAAGAGCCCGGCGAGTGAATAACCGGCTATCCCGTAGGAAGAGATCCTGATATCTTTGGACTTCAGATGGTCTTCCGCTTCAGGCAGTATCTTTTCCAGGATCGTTTTCAGATAGCTGTCGGCATTGCCCGAAAAGTCTTCACCTCCTTTGAAGATGGCTTCGGAAGGCCAGGGCGAGAGCTCGCTGTTCCAGTCCCTGACCTGAATACCCAAGAGGATGAATCCTTTTTCATTGATCCTTCTCACTTCTTCGAAGATGGTCTCGGTCTCGTTCCTGTCACCGTTGAGCAGGATGAGAGGCAGGGCTTCTGTTCGCTGTCCTGCACAAAGGATCTGCGTCTCATATCCGGCTATCTGTGTCTTCATTTCATCTGTTTTCCTGAGATCTGATGATCTCTTTGTAGTATTCGACTGCCAGAGGCAGGGTGTTGATGTCGAGGTTCTCGTCTATGCCGTGCATCTTGCCCAACTGATCCTTGGAGACATTGACCGGTTCAAAACGTACGCAGGCATCGACGTGGCCGTCATAGAAACGGGAGTCTGTTCCGCCGGTGACGACGTACGGAAGGACACAGACACCGGGGAAGATCTTGTTGATGGCATCTCTGGTCATGGCGAACTGTCGGCCGTTGAGATCCAGAGAACCTGTCGGACCGGAGCAGGTGATCTCTTCCACTTCAAGATCATATTTGGCAGCGATATTGCGGATGATGGCCAGAGATTCGTCTTTGCCCTGGAAAGGGATGAAACGCATGTTGGCTGTGACCCAGGCTTCCTGCGGGATAACGTTGGTGGCGTTGGATCCTTTCTGCATCGTGAAACAGATCGTCGTCTGCAACATCGCGGCACCCTGAGGAGAGATGGCCGGCATGACTTTCTTGAGCAGTGGTTTGAAGAGCCAGAGGTTGTGGAAGACCATCTTGAGACCGAAATTGTCACAATACGGTGCCAGGTTTTCCAGCATGCCTTCGACTGCCGGTGTGAATTCGACCTTGAACGGAGAATGCTTCTCGATCTCGTTTTCAAAAGCCGCCAGTCTTGCGATCGGTGTGTTCCTGCCCGGTGAAGAGGAGTGGCCGCCGTTTCCTTTGGCGATGATCCTGATATCTCCGTAGCCTTTTTCAAAGATGCCGACGACAGCGAAGTTGCCTTTGACACCGGAGATCGGATCTTCGGTGATGGTGCCTCCTTCATCGCAGACCATGAAAGGTCTGATACCGTGTTCGTCGAACCACTTCACGATCTTGGGTGCCCCGTCTCCGCCGATCTCTTCGGTGCAGCTGGAACCCAGATAGATATCACAGTCGGGAACGTATCCTTCTTTGATCAGTTCTTCGACAGCCTGATAGAAACTGAAGACGGCGCATTTGACATCGAAGGTGCCGCGACCGTGGATCTTTCCGTCTTCTATCCTTCCTTCAAAAGGAGGATAGGTCCATTCGCCTTCGACAGGAACGACATCCAGATGCGAGATCAGGACGATCGGCTGTTTGGAATGGTCCTTACCGGGATATCTGACCAGAAGGCTGCCGTCGATGTCGTATTTCTCGCAATGGGAAAAGACGGTCGGGAAAAGCCCTTCCATGACTTTGTGAAGCCGGCGGAATTTGGCCGGATCGGGATCGTCCCGGCTGGAGACTGTCTTCACCTGTATCATCTTCTGCAGCTTCAGGGCATAATCGTTGGATCTTTGGAGATCATCACTTCCTTTGTAGATGGAAGTCTTCTTCGGAAGAAGGAGCGTCCTGATGACGGCGATCGTCAAAGGGATCAGAACGAGCAGCAAGAGTATCAGCATGATTTTCATAATTCTATCCTCTGGATCCATTATAGCGCAGGAAGGGAAAGGTTTTGTCAGAGCTGCTAAGAGGCGATTGAATTTGCAGATCAAAAGTGATACTATACATATGCTGTCCATGTAGCTCAGTTGGATAGAGCATCCGCCTTCTAAGCGGACGGTCGGGAGTTCGAGTCTCTCCATGGACGCCATTACTTGATCGAAGCGCCTTGAAACAGGCGTTTTTTTATACTGTGCAGTTTTCAGAGCATCGTTTCACCTTCACTTCACACTTTTTGATGTTAAGATACCTATATAAAATCAGAGACAGACATCAAGGAACGATGAACAGGATGGCCGGGAGGATCTCAGCATGACAAAAACAAAGATCAGGATCATGGATGATACGCAACTGAGAAGAGAACTGGACCGGGAATATGAAAGTTCCACGCAGG
>JAILBD010000139.1 GCA_024681275.1 Erysipelotrichaceae bacterium | reverse complement strand
CGAATGTTTTTGACAAATGAAGCTATTTATGCTTAAATAATTGAGTAATAAAAAGGATGTAGAAAGCAGAAGGCCACTTCTCACCTGATGTCCACAGGACTTGGGTATATTGCTACGTAAGGTAACGATATTTATAAAGTGGGCTTTGTCTCACTTTTTATTTAATTATTGGGGGTATAAAACTATAACAAGAAAACGTGGAAATGATGACCTTGTAAACGAAAGTATCCGTTTCAGAGAAGTAATGGTCATCGGCCCAGATGGAAGCCAACTGGGAGTAATGTCGAGAAATGAAGCATTACAAATCGCTTACGATGCTGATCTGGATCTTTACTGTGTGGCACCTAACGGAAATCCTCCTGTATGCAAGATACTGGACTATGGAAAATTTCGTTTCGAAGCGCAGAAGAAAGCTAAAGAAGCCAAGAAGAAACAGTCTAACACCGAGATTAAACCTTTGCGACTTTCACCAGTCATTGATACGCATGACTTTGACACGAAGATGAAACAGGCCAGAAAATGGCTTGAATCGGGAATGAAAGTCAAGATCGATATGCGTTTCAGAGGCAGGATGATGACAAGACAGGAAGTTGGTCTCAAGATCATGAACGAATTTGTTGAAAAACTTTCTGATGTATCTTCAGTCGACAAACAGCCAAAACTGGAAGGCAACATTATGTCTTGTGTTTTAACACCTAAAAAGAAATAGGAGGAAGATAAAATGCCAAAGATGAAGACAAAAAAGACTTTTGCGAAAAGAGTAAAAGTTACCGGAACAGGCAAATTAAGAAGATATTCGAACTATACTTCTCACTTTGCGACCAACAAGACACACAAGCAGCTCAAACATTTACACAAGCCATCTCTCGTCCATCCGTCAGATGTCAAGAGAGACAGAGATCTATTACAGGGATAGGAGGATAAGAAAATATGGCTAGAATTAAGGGATCGACTCCTACAAGAAACAGAAGAAAAAGAGTTTTGAAACTCGCTTCAGGCTATTTCGGATCAAAGCATTTACTGTACAGGACCGCTCATGAGCAGGTCATGCATTCATGGAAGTATTCTTACATTCATAGAAGGACTCTCAAGAGAGAGATGCGCAAGCTCTGGATCGCCAGGATCAATGCTGCTGCCAGAATGAACGGCATGAACTATTCAGCCCTCATGCATGGTCTGAAGGAAGCAGGCGTTACTGTCAACAGAAAGATGCTGTCAGAGATCGCCATCCACAATCCTGAAGATTTCGCAAAGATCTGCGAAGTTGCAAAGAACGGAAAAGTCGAAGCTCCGGCTAAGGCAAAGAAAACAACGAAGAAAAAAGTTGAAACTGAGACTACAGAAGTCGCTCAGGAAGTGGTAGAATAGTTATATAAGGAGCCAAGCTCCTTAATGGTCAGTTGGTGAAATGGTTAACACATCGCCCTCTCAAGGCGACACTCACGGGTTCGAATCCCGTACTGATCACCATGAAAATCAAAACGGAAGTCAAACTTCCGTTTTTTTCTTTGTCAAAAAGAAAACAGACTTTTTACAGTCTGTTCAGTGCTTCATCGATCCTTCTGAGCGTCTCGTTTTTGCCAAGGATCTCGGCAATAGCTGTCGCGCCACCAGGTGCAACGCTTCTTCCCGAGAGGGCGACCTGCATTGGATACATCATCGTGATGTTTTTATATGCAAGTTCCCGGGCTTTGGCAGCCAGAGATGTGAAGATAGACTCGTTGTTCCAAGGATCAACATCCTTGAGACAGCTTCTGACTTCTGTGAGTATCGTTTTGGCCAGTTGAGGATCTGTCTTTGCTTTCTTGTTTCTGAATATCTCGTTATCATACTCATCTTTCTGATTGAAGAATGTGATCATATCTTTGATCTCGGATAGAGTATTGATGCGATCGTGAATGGCATTTGCGATCAGCTTATAGTCGAGGTCTGTTCCGACAGTTTCCTGGATGTAAGTTCTGACAAGTTCATAATAGAGATCCTGTTCCATGTTTCGAATGTACATGCCGTTCATCCATGTCAGTTTATCGATATCGAATATGGCACCTGTCGTACCGATGCGTTTGACATCGAAAGCCTGGCAGAGTTCCTTCAGAGAATAGATCTCTCTGTCTTTACTAGGTGCCCAGCCAAGGAGGGCAATGTAGTTCAGGATCGCTTCAGGAAGATAACCTTTTGCAAGCAGATCCTGGAATGAAGCATCGCCATTTCTCTTGGAAAGTTTCTGATGTTCATCTTTCATGACAGGAGGGCAGTGAATGTATCTGGGGATGTCCCAGCCAAAAGCCTCATAGATCAGATTGTACTTCGGTGTAGAAGAAAGATATTCGTTTCCTCTGACGACATCTGTGATATCCATGAGATGATCATCGATGACGTTCGCAAAATTGTAGGTAGGGAAGCCATCCGATTTCAGAAGGACCATTTCATCGAGTGTCTTATTGTCGACAGTGATCGTTCCATAGACTTCATCAGTAAATGATGTCGTTCCTTCCGGTTCAACATTGAGACGGATGACATAAGGTTCACCGTTTGCGATCTTTGCATCGATCTCTTCTTTGCTTAAAAGCTTGCAGGGATCGACGAAGTAGAAAGAATCACCTTGCTGGCGGCGCATCTCTTCGATATCTTCTTCTTTGCAGAAGCAGAAGTGGGCTTTGCCCATCTCGACAAGCTGGTGCGCATACTTATGATAGATGCCTTCTCTCATCCTTTCGGATTGGACATATGGTCCGAAATCACCACCGACATCCGGTCCTTCATCATGAGAAAGTCCGCATTGTTTTAAGGTGTTGTATATGATGTCGACAGCGCCTTCAACAAGCCTTCCCTGGTCGGTGTCTTCGATCCTCAATATAAAATCACCGTCATCCTTTTTCGCGATCAGATAGGCATATAAAGCCGTTCTGAGGTTTCCTATATGCATGTATCCGGTAGGACTCGGTGCAAATCTTGTTCTAATCTTGCCCATATAATAAGATCTCCTTCCAATCAATTTTAGCAAATGATAGCGCATTAAACTAGCAAATATCCTGCTTTTACATTAAAATTAGAAACGGAAGGTGACATTATGAAATTTGAATATGTACCAAGCGGTGTCTGTTCCAGGCATTATGAATTTGACATAGAAGGTGATACCATCAGATCTCTGGTCGTTGAAGGCGGCTGTCAGGGAAATCTCGGAGGTATCTCCAGGATCATCGTCGGTATGAAAGTCGATGATGTGATCAGAGCATTTGAAGGGGTCGACTGTCACGGACGGGGCACAAGCTGTCCGGATCAGATCTCCAAAGCTCTGAAAGCTTACAAACTGGCTGTATGATCGACACGAGAAATCGTGTTTCTTATTTTATAGAGGGCATATGATCTATTTTTTATATCTCGTTTTTATCACTATTTTCGTCCTGATCGATCAGTTCATCAAACAGGCTGTCGTTCAGAATATCCGTTTAGGCACTGTTATCGTACTGATAAAGGGTTTTTTTAATCTGACTCATGTCCGCAATTACGGAGCTGGGTTCTCGATCCTGCAGAATGCCAGATCCTTTCTGATCGCTTTGACGATCATCGCCTGTTTCATGCTCATCTACATGCTGATGACCGCGGGAAAGAAGGACCTTTGGTCAAAGATCTCTTATCTTCTGATCATATCCGGTGCGATCGGAAATCTGATCGACAGAGTTCAATATGGCTATGTCATCGATTTTCTGGATTTCAAGATCTTCACTTATGATTTTCCGGTCTTTAATATCGCGGACTGTTTTATCACTGTAGGCTGCTTTTTACTGATCGTAAAGATCTTATGGGAGGCCCGTCATGCCAAGAATTGATCTTATCGTAGATGAAGACAGCGTCGGCATCAGACTCGATGCCTATCTGGCTGAAAACACGCCATTAAGCAGAACCGCCATACAGAAACTGATCGAAAAAGGGGAAGTACTTCTTAACGATCAGGTACCGAATAAAAAGATCAAGACCGAGTTGAATGACAAGGTCTCTTTTGAGTATGAAGAGAAGACACTGACTGAGATCAAGCCACAGGACATCCCTCTGGACATCGTGTATGAAGATGAAGACCTGATCGTCATCAACAAGCCGAAAGATATGGTCGTGCATCCGGCTGTCGGAAATCCGGACGGCACGATCGTCAATGCCTTGTTATTCCATTGCAAGGAGCTTTCGGATGTCAACGGTTATTACAGGCCAGGTATCGTCCACAGGATCGATAAGGATACTTCCGGTCTTCTTGTTTGTGCAAAGAACAACAGGGCACACAATTTCCTCTCTGAACAGCTGAAAGATAAGACTTGTTACAGGAAGTATTATGCGATCGTATCTGGCGTCATACAGAACGGTCACGGAGAGATCGATGCGCCGATCGGACGAAGTGAAAAGAACCGTCAGCAGATGTGCGTGACGATGAAGAATTCCAAGGAAGCTATAACGCTTTTTGATGTCGTAGAGAGATATGATGATTCCACTTTGATCGATGTCGAGCTCAAGACCGGACGCACGCATCAGATCAGAGTCCACATGCAGTATATCGGACACCCGGTCCTGAACGATCCACGTTACGGAAAGAAAGTGCTCGATGAGACCGGCCAGTATCTGCACGCATATTTCCTGTCTTTTATTCATCCTAAAACAAATGAGAGGATGGAGTTCAGGACAGATCTGCCGGATTATATGAAAGGATATATTGCCCAAAAAGGCGGAAAATTCGATGGCTGAAAGACAGTTCTTTAAGATGTATCAGATCGCAAAAGAACTCATGAGAAGACATGGCTATACGCAGCAATTCATTCAGCAGTATTCCCAATTCGTTGAAGTTGAACTCTGGCTCATGAATACCGGCGATCCCGATTATCAGCTCATCAGGGTGACCTTGAACAGGGCATCTGCTTTTGAATATGACCGAGACAGAGTTGAAACGATCATAAAGGGGATCTCAAAACTACAGAAGAGGGAACTTCGTTTTCTCGATATCCATATCAGCAATGAGACTTATGATCCGGATGCGGAAGATCATGACTATCTGAATATCGAGGACGCTTATGCGGATGGTGTGAATGTCTTTGGTCGTTTCCCGGAGATCTATTCTGTCATCAAGGATGATGCTGATCCGGAGACTGAGCTGAAGAAATTCGTCGATGTCGTCGATGAGATCAGACGCAAGAAGGAAAAGGAAAGGCCTTTTTTCAAGCGGGCATATCCATTCGTGACGATGTTCATCATCATCGCATGCCTGCTCGTCTATCTTCTGAGTGCCTATCTTTCAACAAAATATGAAAAATCGGCAGTTTATGTCTTTTTAGGTGCTGATTATATGACATTCACTTTAGGCCTGAAGCAATTCTGGCGCCTTTTCACGAGCGCTTTCATTCATGGCGGTATCCTGCATCTGGCCACCAACATGTATTCCTTGTATATCCTCGGTGCCTACCTGGAAAGAAGACAGGGTCGAATACTCTATATCATGACTCTGATCGTTTCCATATTGACTTCTTCACTGACACAGGACATCTTATCCGAGAACACCATCACTATCGGTTTTTCGGGTGCGATCTATGGCCTGCTCATCATTTTCATAGTAGATCTTCTTCGCTTGAAAGTCGTGAGTTTCTCTACTTTTATCCCGCTGATCCTCATCAACGTCCTGATCAATACGATCGATACCACAGCCTGGATCGCTCATTTCGGAGGCTTGGTAGCAGGCTTTGTCATGTATTTCTATGCGACACAGAAAGACAAAAGAGGTCCAACCGTCATGATCGTCGTCATGTTATTGTCTCTCTTTATCAAATATGTGACAATGAGATCGATAGATCCGATCTATGCAGGTACTGACATGCAGGTCGTCAGGATACTGGATGATATCGGATTGAAAAAATATGCTGCCGCTCTCTGGCAACGTCTGACTAAGGTATACGCTATCTACGGAGGTTAACATGGTCATTTCTTGGGAAGAATATTTCATGGGTCTTGCACATCTTTCTGGTCTTCGTTCAAAGGATCCCAACACACAGGTCGGAGCCTGTATCATCGATCAGGACAAGAAAGTCGTTTCGATCGGCTATAACGGCATGCCTAGGGGCTGCAATGATGAAGATTTCCCATGGCAGAGAGAGGGTGGTTTCCTTGATACAAAGTATGCCTATGTCGTTCATGCGGAGCTCAATGCGATCCTGAATTCGCCGCGTCCGGTGAATGGATGCACTTTGTATGTATCTTTGTTTCCATGCAACGAATGCGCAAAAGCGATCATCCAGTCCGGTATAAAAAAAGTCGTATATGAATCAGACAAATACGACGGAACAGAAGGCAATATCGTATCTAAGAAGCTATTGAAGGAAGCGGGTGTTGAACTGGAACAGCTCCCTTATACGGTCGATGTCACATTGACGAGCCAAAAGTGATCGTCTTATCATTCTTATGTTCTTTATAAAGGCTCTTGTAATATTCAAGAGCTTTTTCTTCGCCGTTTTTTTCCAGATATTTCAACAGATAAGTGATCTGCTCTACGGTTTTTGGATTCATGACCTTGTATTCCTTGGAGTTTACAAAAAAACGCAGGGGTTCACCGACGTTATATTTCTCTTTTTTATAGACTTTGGATGCCGAAATGCGGTCAATGACCGATTCCAGCATGTATCTGAAAGGCATCTCAAATGCTACGACTCTGATCTCTGAAGATGGACGGTCGACCCAATATTCCCAATGGTGCTTGTTACGGCCTTTGTGATGGAGCCAGGCCAGTGAATAACCGTTGATCTCTTTTTCTTTGCCGATCGGGGAACGATCGCCCTGAAAGTATCTGACAGAAGGCCAGAATTCGCTTGGTGAATACTTGGAAAGGTCATGAAGGAGACCTTGTGAGATCATTCCGCATCTGAAACAGGTCGTCATCACCAGCATCTTATGCGTGTTGATCGTTTTCAGATGACCGAAAAATCGTTTGAAAAAAGATCTGTTTTCCATGTCTTAAATTATATCGCAGCCGATGGTCATTAGTTCAAAAATGTTATATAATACTTGTATGCTCAATCGCCATGAATATCGCGAAAAGATCGTATTTTCTTTGTATCAGCATCTGCTTCTGCATAAAGAACTGAATGTCTGTTTTGAAGATAATTTCGAACCTGAAGAATTGAATGATTACGTCTTATCTGTCAGAGATGATCTGTACGTTCATAAAGACGAATACATCGAAGAGATATCTGCACATCTGAATAAATGGACATTTGACCGCCTGAACCTTGTCGAACAGGCTATTCTTTTGGAAACAGTATCTGAGATCAAACAGGCCATCAATGATAAAGCGGTCGTCATCGATGAAGCAGTCATAATGGCGAAAGAATATTGCGATGAGGAAGCATATAAGTATATAAACGGAGTTTTAGATCATATATGCAGCAGCTTACAGTAAGCAGTTTACTGCGCTATCTCAAGAACCGTCTTGATAACGATAATCATTTACAGAGGATCTATGTTTCCGGTGAGATCTCCAATTATCACCGGCATTTTTCTGGTCATCTGTATTTCACTTTGAAGGATGAACATGCAGCGATCAGTTGCGTTATGTTCAAATCTTCCGCAGCATCGCTCAAGTTTGAACCGAAGACCGGCGATAAGGTCATCGTTTTCGGTTCTGTTTCAGTTTTTGAGAGCTCCGGTCAGATGCAGCTCTATGTCCAGAGGATCGCACTAGACGGGCTGGGTGATCTTTATGCACGATATGAAGCTTTGAAAAACAAACTCACAGAAGAAGGAAAATTCTCTGTCGAGCACAAGATCACCATTCGTACATCCTATCCGGAAAAGATCGCTGTCCTGGTCGGAGACAAATCGGCAGCAATGTCCGATATCAGAACAGCATTCAGCAGAAGATGGCCATTATGCAAGGTGGATTACTATCCGGTCCTTGTGCAGGGAGAAGATGCAGCAGCGGATATCATTTCAAAACTGATCTTGGTCGATGAGATGAATTATGATGCGATCATCATTGCCAGAGGCGGCGGTTCCTTTGAAGATCTCTTCTGTTTCAATGATGAGGCTCTTGTCAATTGCGTCTATGATGCGAAGACTTTCGTTGTGTCGGGAGTGGGTCACGAACAGGACTTCACGTTGCTGGATTTTGTTGCAGATCTTCGAGCAGCGACCCCAACAGCTGCAGTTGAGCTGATCACACCAAATATCACTGATGTCATGATCATGTTGGATGATTATCAGGAAGAACTGTATGACCTTCTTCTTTACAATCTTGAGAATAAAAAAATGGTCTATGATCTGTACTGTCAGCGTCTTTTCAATTATCAGAGATCTCTGCGATCTGTCAGTGAACGTATCGACGCGGATGTCAATGCAATAAGGAATGCTATTATGTATAAGATCAGCCGTAACTATGACAAGATAGATCATATCGATACTTTATTGAATTCTAAGCTGGATTTAAAGCTGAATAACGATAGATTATTACTAAAACGATTAAATACACTATTAGAAGCGTATAACGCTGAAAACGTCCTAAAAAGAGGCTATTCACTGATTTTTCAGGATGGCAGAATAGTCAAGAAGAAAAATGAGCTTCGAAAAGAACCGTTTCAGATCCGTTTTACCGATGGCATGATCAGCGCCATAGAAAGGGGAGAAGATGCCTAAAGAATTCACGTTTGAACAGCAGATGAAAAAGCTTCAGGAGATCGTCGATAAACTGGAGAAGAACGACATCGAACTAGACGAATCGATCGCGCTTTATGAAGAAGGACTCAAACTTTCTAAAGCTCTGAAAGCACAGCTTGAAGGTTTTGAGAATAAAATAAAAGAACTTAACGAGGAAAATGAAGATGAATGATTTTGAAAAGCATATAGACGATTACCTTCATTCCCAAAGGCCTTGTCTGATCACTGATGCGATGATCTACGCCATGGAAGGTGGCAAGCGTTTTCGTCCGCGCGTCATCTTTGCGATCACCAAAGGACTTGGCTACGATGAGAAGATCGCTTATGACGCTGCTCTTGCGCTGGAACTGATCCAGACCTATTCTCTCATTCACGACGATCTTCCGGCCATGGATAACGACGATATGCGCAGGGGGAAGCCTTCACTTCATAAAGCGTTCAGGGAAGATATTGCCATACTGAGCGGAGACCAGCTTCTGACCAATGCCTTCAGAGTCGTTGCTGAATCATCTTCTTACGATGCGGAAACAAAAGTGAACATCATTGGTGCTCTTAGCAGATTTGCCGGGATCGATGGAATGATCTATGGACAGCTTCTGGATGTGACGACAGACAGTTCAAACATTGATAAAGAAAAGCTTTTTGAGATCCAGGACAACAAGACAGGCGGTCTGTTCAAGATCTGCTGTCTGATCCCTATGTACATCGCCAAAAGAAACAGGGAAGATTACTATATCGGCCTTGGTTCAAGGATCGGTGAGATCTTCCAGAATCAGGATGACCTCTTTGATCTGATCAAATCAGAAGAAGAAATGGGCAAGAATCTTTCTGATCTGAAAAACAACAAAGGCACAGCGCTTTCGATCTACTCATCTGAAGAACTGAAAGCGATCATCGATGACGAGTTTTCTTCTCTTGAAAAATACCTGGAAACAGCTGATTTCGATACGAAGTATCTGATGGAACTGTTAAATATACTTAAGGAGCGTTAAAATGAACATTTCCGAGATCAAGAATCCTCTTCTGCTGAAAGAGATGAACAATGATGAACTGAAAGACTTCTGCAGGCAGTTAAGAGATCATATTATCACATACACTTCCAAAAACGGCGGATATCTTTCCGGCAATCTTTCTGCAGTAGAACTCAGTGTGATGCTCAATAAAATGTTTACAGAAGAAGATAGGCTTCTGTTCGATGGAAATGATGTCAATTATACACACAAGATCCTCAATGGAAAGTCTGAGGAATTGGGTACCAACTCCAACGGTGCATATTCTCTTTCAAATGCGCTTGGTCTGGCTGTTTCTCGCGATCTGGATCATAAGCATTACAATGTCGTCGTCGTCGTCAATTCAACAGATCTTCTTTCAGGCCGTAATACAGAAGCTCTTAACCTGATCTCCAATCTGGGAAAAAAGATGATCATCGTTTTCAATGATGACACGACGATCGATAAAGGCATCGGACTGATAGACAGACTGATCTCTGGATTAAGAACAACAAAGGGATATAACACACTGAAAGACAATGTCAAGGATCTGATCAGGCCTTCAAAAAAAGGCGAAAAGATCATTGAAAACATTCATAATCTCAAGACCAGCATCAAAAAGAACGTCATTGATGAAGGGATCTTCTCGGAATTCAATATCGACTATATCGGGCCTATCGATGGCCACGATCTCAATGATCTGCAAAGGGCGATAGAGATCGCAAAAGAGAAGACATATCCTTGTGTCATACACTGCGTGACGACAAAAGGAAAAGGTTTCAAATATGCGGAAGCTTCAACAAACGATTCCTGGAACAGAGTCGGACCTTTCAACGTCAATAACGGAACTTTGTTGCATGGGGAGACCAACGACCTGTTCTATGCGAGGAATATAGCTGGCATGTGTTTTGAAAGGCTGATGGCCCAAAATAGATCACTTGTCTGCGTGACGACGAGAAACGTCAATGAATACGGTGTTGCCAATGTGTTTGCGAAGTATCCAGGCAGATCTTTTGATACGGTTTCCAGTGCTGAAAATTCTCTTGGTTTTGCTTCCGGTCTTGCACTAGATGGAAAGGTCCCTTATGTGACGCTGCGTTCCTTCGAATTGCTGAATGCTTTTAAAGTCCTGAAAAATCAGGTCAATAAGCTTTCAGTACCTATGATCATCGGGCTGATCAATGATGGAAATCTGGATTATGATCTGCTTTCCCGTCTGAACAACTGCTATGTCTACGAGATCAAAAATGCCGATGATCTGCAGGATATCATGTATACTTCAAGCAGATCAGACAGGCCTGTGATCATGATCCTGCCTGATAAATGTCTTGAATACAAGGAAAAAGAAGAGTTTTCAGTTAAAAGATTAGGATTTTGGAGAAAAATGGCAAATAATGAAGTAGGGGATACCTGCATCATTGCTTCCGGTCCGGATCTTGACCAGATCACAGAGATCGTCAAAGCAAACAATATGCCTATCGATGTCATCGATTCCGGATCCATGTTTCCGATCGATGAAGAATGTCTGAAACAGTGTCTGTCGGATAAGAAAAACATCTATTTTTATGGCAGAAAACTGCAGATGCCGATCCTGAAATACCTGTCGGATAAGAAGATCCAGGATCCGTCCGTTTTTGTGGATGACTATTCAGTAAATCATCTTTTTGAAATGATCAATAAATAAATATGCTAAAAAGCCTGTACATCAAGAATTACGCCATTATCGATAAACTCGAATTGAATTTCGATGATGGTTTTTCTGTGTTCACAGGCGAGACAGGTGCAGGAAAATCCATCATTGTCGGTGCATTGTCCTATCTGATCAAAGGAAAAGCAGATCTCTCTGTGATCAGAAGCGGCAGCGATAAAGCAATCATAGAAGGTATCTTCTCTGTTGATGAAGACATGAAGGACGTCCTGAATGAAGCAGATATCGATTTTGATGATGAGATCATCGTAAGAAGAGTCATTTCCAGAGACAATCACAATTCGATCAGAGTCAATGACACGAATGTCACTTTGAGCTTTCTATCCAATCTTTTCGGTGAACATATTGATATCCATTCACAGAAAGATTCCCAATATCTCTTAAACAAGAAGAATCACCTCAGACTGCTTGATAAATTCGTCGATGATCCGGATATCATCAGCGAATATAAAAAGGCATACGGTGCCTATAATCAGGCAAGGAAAGAGTATGATGAGCTTGCCAACAACACTTATAACCAGTCCGAACTGGAATTCTATAGATTTGATCTCAAGGAACTGCAGGATGCAGGTTTGGATCCAAACGAAGAAGAAGAACTTGCAAACAAGGAGAAGAGATACAAATCAGCAGAAAAATATCTTACGACCCTGAACAATGCGGTAGAACTTTTCGACGGAACTGATGGGATCGATGAGAAGATCTCCGTTTTGCTTAAATCATTGAATCTTGATGATCCGATCGTTTCCAATGCAAAAGAGAAGATCCAGGATCTTTATTATTCATTAAACGACGAGATGGATCAGCTGAAAAAACTCTTAAATGACTTCAATGATGAAGATATCAATATCGATCGGATCGAGGAAAGATTGTATACATATTCGAAATTAAAGAGAAAACATTCTCTTGATACAGCCGGATTGATTAAGAAGAGAGATGAACTGAAAGAAAAGATCGCATTTTTTGAGGACCGTGATTTTGTTTTGGCTGAAAAGAAGAAGATCGTGGATGATCTTTACGC
>JAILBD010000049.1 GCA_024681275.1 Erysipelotrichaceae bacterium | reverse complement strand
CCTGTCTCTTAAAACGACGTAAAGCATCATCGAGCTGTTCGTTTTCTTTAACGATAACCTTTGCCATAATCTCACCTCCTTTTTTCCGGCTTTCTTATTATATACGAAACGATTTGAAAAATAAACAGTTTATTCGCCTTTTGAGATCAATTTTGTACCGGAAGATGTACCGATGCGGTTCGCACCGAGTTCGATCATCTTTTCAAAATCCTCTCTGCTTCTGACCCCGCCGGCAGCCTTGATGAGACATCTGTCACCTACACATCTCTTCAGCAAGGCGACATCCTCGAATGTTGCGCCGTTTGTTGAGAAACCAGTAGAAGTTTTGACGAAGTCTGCACCAGCCCTCAGGATGCATTCACAGGCTTTTCCTTTTTCTTCGTCAGTCAAGAGGCATGTTTCGATGATGACCTTCAGCACCTTATCACCGCAAGCTTCCTTGATCCTGGCGATCTCATCTGTGACGTAATCGAGGTCATTATCCTTCAATCTGCCGATATTGATGACCATGTCGACTTCATCGGCACCCTTCGCAACTGCATCTTTTGTTTCAGCGATCTTGGCTTCTGTAGACATGGCACCCAAAGGAAAACCGATGACGCAGCACACCAGGACATCGGAACCCTCCAGTTTTTTCTTGCAGAATTCAATATTGCAGGTGTTTACACAGACTGATTTGAAGTCATATTCGATCGCTTCATCACAGAGTTTCCCGATCGCATTCAAGGATGCATCGGCCTTCAGCAAGGTGTGATCAATGTACTTAGATAATTTCATTCTCTTCTCTCCTTCTCTTTTCGATAAATTTATTGGCATAGTGACGATCACCATAGTAGAATTCTCTGCCAAGGCCCATAGACAGGAACCTTTCGTTTCCTTTTCCAACGATCAACAGAGTGTCGTTCCTGTTCATGATCTCGATCGCATTTTCGATCGCCTGGGAACGCATCGGTATATAAAGGAAACGGGTCTCTTTTTCGAAACGGTCGCATCTTTCCAGGATGTCCATAACACCGGAATCCTGTGATTCATTTTCGGTCAGGATGGCGATATCCAGATATTTATTGCACAACTCAACGATCTTTTCCAGTCGTTTGTCATCGTCGGAATAGTTGATGCTGACGACACCGATCAATTTGTTCTTGTGTCTCACATAAGCACCGTAGCGGAAGATCTCATCCAAAGAAGAGATATCATATGCGGCATCAACGATGATGTTGTATTCCTCATCACACCTTTCCATAATGCCTTCCACATAGGGAACATCGTTCATATTGGCGATCACATCTTCGATATCGTTCCCCTGCAAAGCCAGAGCTACGATGGCAGCAGTCAGATTATAGACATTGACCATGCCCTGCATCCTGGACCTGATATTGTAAGATCTTCCATCATGAAGCAGTTTAAAAGCGATACCGGATGGACTGATCGAAACATCTCTGATCTGAAAGTCAGCGATCGTCGAAGTTCCATAAGTGATCACATTATCGACGCTGTCTTTAAGTTCATTATAAGACTCATCATCACAGTTCAATAAGACTTTCGTATCGTTCTCAAGCGTGTAGAGATAACGCCGTATGTAATTGAAATAGTCATTCGTCTGAAACTCTGATGAATTCCTGCTCGTGCAGGTGTAAATGATGCAATCAGGTTTGATGCTATCCAGTTTCTGAAGATTCAGAGATGACGCATCAGCTTCGAAGGTACAAGCCTTGACACCGGCTTTCTTCATCGTATCGAGCATTTTCAGATTATCAAGGATGTTGAGGGTCGCGAAAGACGAATTCAGTTCCAGTCCGTTGTATCTGATACCCAGAATGCCGATATAGCCACAGCTTGAAACGCGGTTCAGATAATCGTTGATGAATGATGTGACCGAACATCTTCCATAGTTTCCCAATACGACATACTTGTCGATCCCGTGATTCGGATCGTTATAGAAAATGCCTGCGACCTTGGTCAGTGCGGTATTGACATTGTTTACCTTGATGTAGATTGCCTTGTGTTTTTCTTTCTGCTCCTTGGAATAGACGATGACCTTGGCTCCGTTATCGATGGCTTCCTTGATGTAATCATGACCATCGTACTTGATCCCGTCAAGACAGAAAAAGATCGCATCTTTCATGGAATGACGGGAGTCGATGGAAAGCTGCTGGATCTCAAGATCAGGTGCACCTTTGAACAATCTGCTAAGCAACATGGCCATATACCTCTTCATTCACCGAATCGATCACAACATCATAAAGATCACCGATATTCAGTTCACCATTCACTTTCACATAGAAATACTGACGGCAATATCCGTAGGAGAAGCCGTCTTTTGTCCTTTCAATGAGGACTTTGACTGTTTTGCCGACAAAAGTCTTACGAAATCCTTCGCTGATCTCTTTCTCAAGATCCATGACTGCTTTGACTCTCGCTTTTTTGATCTTCGGATCGATGTGCCCCTCCATCCTGTCTGCAACAGTATTTCTTTTTCTGGAATATGGAAAGACATGGATAAAAGAAAATCTGATCTCTTTGAGATTTTTCAGTGTATCCTCGAATCTTTCTTCATCCTCCCCAGGGAAGCCAACGATCAAATCGGTCGAGATCGATATATCAGGTATCCTCTCTCTTATGTAAGCGACCCTGTTTTTAAATTCCTCGATCGTGTATGGTCTTGACATCGATCGAAGGATCTCATCGTTGCAGGA
>JAILBD010000005.1 GCA_024681275.1 Erysipelotrichaceae bacterium | reverse complement strand
ATACTTCTCAGGCGTATAAATAGAATATCTGGTATGTCATTTACAGGATCCTCGTGATTCTGTTTTTACAGATCAAAAAAGCCATTGCTCTGATGCGATGGCTCGTTTTGTTTTAAAACAATGATCGGTCTTATTCAAAATACGGAACTAAGCATTGGCCCATTATCTGACTTGGATCTTTTTCCTGTGTTCCTTGCAAAAGGGTGTATAATCCTTCCAGATCATCAAACATATAGTCTGCTTCAGACTGATCCATATTGAAATGATGATCCTTTATGCATGAAACAGCCATTCCGGCATTTTTGCCTGCTTTAATGCCATATGGTGAATCCTCGATGACCATACATTCATCAGCGTTCAGACCAAGTCTTCTCATGGCAGTCAGATAGATCTCCGGATCCGGTTTGCTGGCAACGAAATCATGTCCGGAAAGGACCACATCAAAGTATTCAGAGATCTCACAGTCCTTTAATGCTTTATGTATGTATTCCGGTCTGCTGCTTGAACAGCACGCCATCAGATAGCCTTCTTCTTTCAGTCTCTTCAAAGTATTTCTGACTTCGGGAAAGATCAGTTCCTTAAACGGCGGAAAATCAAACTGAGACATTTTATATGATCTGAATTCTTCCTTGAACCCTTTTTTCCTGTATTCTTCCGGGAGCTGCCTGTAGATCGCTTCCCAGGGATCCATCCCTTTTCCTGCACCGATCAGATGTACGAAAACCATCGGATCGACATCGTCATATCCGAGGTCTTTCAGACATTTTTCATCCAGTCTGATATGCCACATCTCGGTATCCAGAAGCACACCATCAAGGTCAAACAGCAAGCCTTTTATCATAATCTGTCCCAATCGCCGCTCAAGATCCTGTCGATCTTTTTTCTGGCACCGTCATTTTTCGTATTGTCTTTGGCTTCATTCAGAAGCTGTACCGCTTTTTCTTTATCACCTTCATAATGATACAGTTTAGCCAGACGATACTGATAGACCGCCTTGCTCTCAGGATCGATATCCGTTGAGATCAGCTCCTCCAGATCCCTGATCCTGCCTGTGTCTTTTCTGATATACACATCATAAGTCAGTTCACAGTCATAAAGCATCAGCATCGTATTCAGATCCTTCGAATCCTGAAATCTGTTTTTCATATCAGTGAGGAAATCCAGCGCTTTTGTATCTTCTTTTTCACAAAGATAAGCGATGACCGAGAGATAGACGCTCTGTGCTTCCTGCAGGTTCAGCTTTTTCTTAAGGAGCCTTTCTGCGGTCCTGACTGCCATTTCCCTGTCATCCATGCTGATCCGGAAATTCAGCGACATGATATCTCTTGATACATCAGACATGAGCATTCGCGCCTGCGGAGAAGCGATCAGGATCTCAAACAGTTCCTTATCCTTTTTGACATACGCCGCTTCATACAGCTGCCTGCTTAACCGGTCAAGGAAAAAACGCCTGATCACAGACGACGATATGACAGCGGCAGCCAGAATGATGATAGTTAGAATGACACTTTTCATAATGAGTAAGAAAGAAGCGGTATTTCTACCGCTTCGCTATATTACATGATTCCAAGAAGGGTCAGTACGATACCTAAAGCCAGTAAGGCGAAGATGAGGATATTCGTCTTGGTCCCTTTCATGATCATCCTGTATACGCCAAGAGACAGAAGCAGCGGCAGCAGGTTTGGCATGATGGAATTGACGACATCCTGTAAAACGAAGGTTCCGCCGCCCATTTCAAGAGTCAGAGCCAACGGGAATTTGACGATCTGCGGGATCATGCCGCCGATGACGACCATTGCCAGAACTCTGGAAGCTTCAGTCAGTTTTGCCAGGGTCCCATCAGCCTGGATCCTTGCCAGGAACTGTCTTCCGCCCTTGTAACCGAGATTGAAACCGTACCAGCGGGTCAAAGTCGAAGGGATCAGGTTCAGGATCAGATACAGGATAACGCCGATGATATTGCCTTCAGCAGCCATCGGAGCGCCGATACCGCACGCGATCAGTCTGAAGGTGCCCCAGAAGAAGCTGTCACCGATACCGGCCAAAGGACCCATCAGAGCGATCTTGACTGCACCGATCGACTCCGGATCCATCGTTCCTGTCGTATCGTTTGCGTATTCCTCTTCCATGGCACAGGAGATACCTAAGCAGAACGGAACGAACGCGCAAGTCGTGTTGAACATCGTGTTGTGTCTTCTGAGTGCTTCTCTGAATCTGTCCTGATCCGGATAAAGCTTCTCTAAAACCGGCACCATTGCACGCAGGTAAGGAATACCCTGCTGCTTATCATATGAGTAACAACCTAATGCTTGGTATGAACGCCAGAATACCGGCATCAATTCTTTCTTGGTTAATTGGATCTTTTCAGACATTTTAGTCATCCTCCTCTATTGTGTCAGGCTTCAGGAAGTAATAAATGAGAGCTGCTGAAACGCCAGCCAGAGCACAAGCAACTGAATTGAAACCCAGGAAAGTCGGCAGCATGAAGCCCAGGATAAAGAAGCCCACATATTTCATATCGAACGAGAACTGCATCAGAACGGCAATACCGATAGCCGGCAGGATCTTGCTGGCGTTTGACAGACCAAGCCTGATCTTGTCAGGAATCGCGCCGATAACAGCATTGACTGCAACGCTTCCCGCAGAAACAGCGATGAATGTAGCGGTTGCCAGTAAAGTGGCTCTTGTCAGCTCACCGCCGATACCGCACCACCAGATCTTTTTGGTATCGCATTCTTCAACCGCCCTGTTTGCCAAAGGTGACCACGTCATCATGACGAGGGTACCGTTCAGTTCATTGAGCACTGTGGCCAGAAGGCCTACAGGAATAGCGATCGTGACTGCTTCTGCGACTGACAGATTATTCAGGATAGCCAGACCGCAGGCAACAGTAGAACCGGTAACGACTTCCGTTGGTGTAGCACCGACCTGAACGACACCGGCCCAGATAAGTTCAAGTGTTCCGCCAATGATGATACCCTGCTTGAGATCGCCTAACAGCAATCCGACAAGGGTACATAACCAGATCGGTCTGGCAATCATCTGCTGACCGAACCAGCCCTGCTCAATACGGCCGTAAAAAGCCACCAGAGCAACTAAAAACGCTTTAAAAACCATGATTTCATCTCTCCTTTATTCGAATTTCTTTGCAAATTCTGTAAAATCAGTTTTTGACATAGCCGGAGTGATCTGTGCAAACACCTCTACCCCTTTGTCATGCAACTCTTTCAGCAGCGCAAACTTTTCAGGTGAAGTATATACACCGCTGCTGATCTCTGTCTTGCCTGTCGTATCTCTCCCCTTCTCACCATCAACTTCAGGACCGATATTCAGTTTTTTGATCGTCGGTACTCTGGTGATGATATAGTGGGCATCCTCAACAGTCGCAACAGTAAGGAAAACCTTCTTTTTGATAAACTTCTGTTCCTGCAGTTTTTCAACCGCCCTGTCAAGTGTCCAAACTAAACACTGTTCAACATTGCCTGGTTTCGCCAGCTTGAGAGTCATCTTGTGGATCTCATCGTTTGCTGCAGCATCATTGGCAACTGCCAGGATATCGGGATGCAAGACCCCGCACCACGTGACTGCGACCATTCCATGGATCAATCTGCCATCTACTCTCACTAGTTCTACCATGATTATCCCCTCCTTTTTCTGTGCGCTATACTTACGAACCTATTTAACCATAAATATATACAGATGTCAACACCTAATATATACATTTATCGCAATATTTGTATATACTTTTCCTTTACAAACGGAGTTTTATACCATATAATAAAAATGCGCTAATACTTATCCATTAAATATATAGGAGGAAAATGATAATGGCTGAAGTTCTTTCAATGATCGGACACATCAGAGACATACCGCGCGTATTGAAGAAAGCATACGACAATAAGAATGAATACATCCCGCAGATGATAAACTTCTTTAAAACGAATGACATCAAAAAAGTATACTTCCTGGGATCCGGAACATCTCATAATGCAAGTCTGGTCATGAGAAATATGTTTATGGATATCGTGAAAGTCGAAGCGTATGCACCGGAACCGAACGTGTTCACATATCACGAAAAAACGAACCCGTGCAGTGTTTACAACAACGAACAGATCGCGGTCTTCGGTCTGACACAGCACGGTGACAGCATCTCAACATGCGATGCCATCAAAAAAGCGAAAGCTCAAGGCCATCTTACAGTAGCGGTCACCGAATCGGTCGCTTCACCGGTCACCAAGCTTGCGGATGAGACGGTCTACCTGCTTTGCGAACGGGAAGAGATCGGACCGGAAACAAGAGGATACAGTGAAACGCTGTTTCAGTTCTATCTGATCGCAATCGAACTTGCGAAGGCGCTTGGCCGCATCAGCGAAGAAGAATATGCAGAATTGGATAATGATGCCAGGAAACTGATCGAAGACATGCCTGTCGTAGTCAAAGAAAGTGAAGACTGGGTCAACAGAAACATGGATGAATTCCTGAAGATGGAAAAGTCCTCTATCTGCGGATACGGAAACAACTGGCCGACAGCACAGGAAGGAAGACTGAAATTCTTCGAGACATACGCAAGACCTTGCATGTACTACGAACAAGAAGAACAGATACATGGGCCGTTGCGCGCATATAACGACAAAAACTATGTGTTCATGATCGCGTCTGAAGGTGATTTTGAACTGAAAAGAGCGGTTGAGATTTCCGCATATTACCGCAGGGTCTTCACAGAACACGTCTTTGTGGCGACCTGTGAGGATATCGAAGTCACAGATAAAGACCTGAAATACTCCGTCAGGACCAATGATCTGCTTTCAACGATCATCTATGTCACGCCGTATCAGGTCTTATCAGCGCTTCTTTGTGAGAAGGTCGGCATCGACACAAAAGTCAGTCCGATCAAAGACAGAAGCGTCTCTGGCCATATGCCGAGAGATTAATTCAAACAGCGCCATTTATGGCGCATCCGACAAATGTGTGTGGTATGATTTTTATGAGCAATATGATGGTAAGAAAAGCAAAATATGTCGAAATAGAAGACTATTTTATACACAATATTGAAAATGGCAATTACGAACTGAACAGACTGCTTCCCAGCGAAGCAGAGCTTTGTGATCAGTTCTCTACCAGCAGGATGACCGTCAACAAGGCCATGACCAACCTCTCAAACAGAGGCTATATCAGAAGGATACCTGGAAACGGCAGTTTTGTCGATGACGCATATAACAATCCAAAAAGCGACCTGATCCAGAAACATTCTCTCTCAGATGAGATCAGAGCCTTCGGAATGGAACCAGGTTCTCAGCTTCTTGACTATCAGATCATAAAAGGAAAAGACAACAGACAGATCGCCAAAGAGCTGAATGTCAAAGACGACGAATTCATTCACTATTTCGTCAGGCTCAGGACGGGTGACGGCAAACCGGTCGTGTTGTCCTACACATACATCAATTATTCATTATTGCCTAACCTTGACATCAGATGTCTGGAAGGCTCATTCAACGCCTATATCAGTGAACAGGGCATCATCAGATCATCGGGATACACGGAATTCTCTGCAGTACTGCCTGATGAAAAACAGGCTGAAATAATCGGATCATCCAACAAAGCTTTATTAAGACAGAAGATATTCTGGAGATACGCAAACAAACCGTTTGAGATCACTACACACTACTATCTTGATGACCGCATGTCTATCGTGATCAACAGAGATCATGACGACACCGGTGAAGACGTCTATAAGAAGACGATCGCCCTGGACAAAGGCTGATAGCGCGCTATACTTTATCGATTTACTGAAGCTTACGATCGTAAGCTTCTTTTTTTGAATGACCGCCTGTCACTTGATCCTTATATACCCGCCCAAACAAAGAAAACACCGCTCAAGACTGAACGGTGTATATTCCTTTCCGTGATAAACCGACAAGACCTATGCGATCATTCAATACCTGTCTTAGGAATGTTGTAGGCAGGCTTCGTTTCGCTTGAAGATCCTCCGCTGCTTTCCTGAACCACAGTGAACTTCGCCTCAGCGGTCATATCATCAGCAAAGACCGCCGTCAGCGTATGTTCACTGACAGAAAGTGTTTCAAGATACGCCGGCTGCAGTTTTATCACGACTGAACCGGATCCGGCTGTATAATTCTTATCTGTCCTTTCGACATCCTTGCCATCGACCCTGATCCCGCTGAAGTTTTCAAACGTCGATTCATCTTCGATCGTTCTTTTGAATGTGAATTCAGCCGCAGATGATGAGCCCTTCTTCCAGGTGCTTCCATCTCCGGCAGAAGCGTAATACCTGTCTTCTGTTGCTTCTACTGCCTCGATATCGTAATAGAAACAATTAATATTTCATTCATAACAAATTATATCCCGTTCGATCTCTTTATAAAGTTTTTCAGGATAATCATTCATATTATATAAGTAAACCTTGTTCAATCTTGGATTAAAGATGCCGATTTTTTCAACATCAGAATAAATAGGATTTCCAGAATGTTTTCCCATAATGTAATACATCAGCAACTGTAAAGTATGATCCTTGGTTGGCTCATTCTTGGAAACTTTAAAATCCCAGACTGTGTCTTTAGTCATAAAATCTCCATCACCGTTTATCACAACATTAGAATAACCATTTGGCTCAAAAGTAAAACCTTCTTTAATAACCGGCCCATATTGTTTAAAGAAACTGATACTTCTTTGAACCATGATTCTGATGTTTTCTATTGTATTCTGATCAGGTATGATGGGGTCCTTTTCCTGCATTTCCAATGCAGCAAACACATTTCTTTCCCATACATCATATTCGATGATCAGACAAGCATTAATAATAGATTTATCATCTATGCCTTTGATTTCTGAAAGAAGCCGATTAAATCTTGTAATCTCCTTGCCATCGCCATGGGTGAAAAGATCTTTTTTGATTGCACCTGAGGCAGAAACAGAAAACGCATGATCAGCATCATTGGACATCATAAACCTCGATAAATAATCTACAACCAAAATTAAGCATTACGATTCCCTAATTATTATTCAAGTTTTTCTCTTTTTCCACGTGGAAAAGTGGAAAACTCAATTTATAGAAAGCTGATAGCTGTAATAAAAAGCCGATCATTTCCGTGTCAAGTATCGGCTTTTCTGGAAAGGAAACCAAAATTCCGATTCCGCAAGTATTGATTCTGTTACTCTTTGATCGTGATTATTATTGAGATATCTTCTCCTGTTGCCTGATCACCAGTCTCACGACCTCATTGATATCATCTGTGCCAATGACGTTCATGACGTGGCCCAATGCCGCCAGAGTCATATTGTTGTTGTTTCTGAGTCTGTACACAGTAGCTGCAGACAGATCATACTTTTTGATCAGAGCTGATTGTGTCAAGCCTTTGCGCTTTATCGTCTCAAAGAACGGCGTGTAATCGATCTCGACTTCATTCAATAAAAAATCATTTTTCATTTACTGTTTTTCCTCTTTTGTATTATTTTTCTTGCAAGCTGAAGTTCTGATTGTGGCCGCTTTTCAGACAGATCATGTGATCAGAGTTCCGGACATTATTTTTGAACCAGATATGTCCAAATCTCCTTACATCTTTACTATATACAAAAGAGAAAACCCTGGATATGTCATAAAAACGATATGCACATAATAAAACATAGTCACGACGATGTGACTATGCTAATAAAACTCTTGCTGTTGCTAGGCTTCCTTTATCCTTTAAAATACTTGATAAGTATATCTTTTATGTAATGATATCTTCTTGCGTATGTGTTATCAACTCGGATCAAAGTAAAATTATGTTCTTTGCAAATATTCTGCTTGATTTGATCACGACGTCTTACTACTTCTTCCTCAAAATGCTCTTTGCCATCCAGTTCGATAGCCAATACCGGTATCTCTTCTTTTTGAACTTTTCTGAAAACGACAAAATCAAAACGGCCACGATAGAAATAATCTTGATGGGAGATATTACTCATAAACACTTGGGAAATAGGAACTTCTTTCCTAACAACAAATCTGCTGCCATCCTGGAAAGCGTTATCTAAAGCAAGATTCAAGCTTTCCATAAACATCGTCTCTGTTTCGGTACTGTACGGCCTGATCCCAAGAGCTCGTGATTCAACAAACCTTTGCGCAACTTCATGTTCTCCTTCGCTCCTTATATATTCATAAAGATCGTAAAGATCATCATCCTGATTTCCTGCATGAAGTCTCTTCAATTCCTTATCGCTGGAGAATAAGATCAATTGATGCTTTGCCCTTGAAGTAGAAACATTGATCAATTCCTTATTGTTTTTCAACCAGTTATAAGTCTCTTCTCTTGTCCGATCTGTCAGAGACAGTGAGAAAAGAATAACATCTTTTTCATCCCCTTGAAATGCATGCACTGTTCCACAATCCACATCATTGATGTCGTTTATTTCTAATTCCTTTTTTATCAGTTCTTTCTGATTGACAAATGGTGTGATGACTCCGATTCGTTTGTCTCTATTTTTCCTGATATAATCAACCACCGCTTCTGCCTCTTTTGGAGAGGTGTTCTTTTTTGAACTTGTGTTGTTTGGTATATCTACATAGATCAACGGTTTATCACTTTTCCTTTTGCCGTGCATCTTTAGTTTACTGTTATAGTATTTTTTGTTGTTGAAGCTTATGATCTGCGGATCACAACGATAATGATGGCTCAAAAGAACTTCATCACTGACGGCATCACATGCCAAATATGTTTTATAGATCGAACTATTACAATAGTCATATTCTTCTGTAACGCCATATTTGTTTCTCAATTGCCTGCTGTCATCCGGACTTAAAACTATAACTGGCTGAAGCTGCTGCGGATCTCCGACCAGCAAAAGATTCCTTCCCCTGATGATCGGAACCAAAGACATTGCTGTATTGCATTGGCTGGCTTCATCAATGATCGTAATATCAAAATATGGCTCTGGCATACCAAGCTTATGTGCTGAAATGCAAGTTGTTGCAACGATTGGAAAGATCTGAATGAATTTCTTAAGATTCTCCGGAACAGAAAGATAATGATTGAATTCCTTCAATCGCTCTCCTTCATCTTCCATCAATAATATGTGCTTGAGATCTTCATTCTTTTTGTCTGATATCTTCTTGATGTTGCTGATAGATGCGTAGTTTAAATACGCTTCTAAAGATTCGGTATCGTTCTCGATCAGTTTCAAAGCATCTTCTATTTTGAATTCACCCAGTTCATTTATTCTCTGATTGACCTCACGCAATTGTCCGGTCTGAATATTTACCTGAAAATTCACTTGCGTATTATTTCTCAACAGTTGTTCGATCGTATCTTTTCTTTCTATAAGATCGATACGCTCTTCATAACTCTCCAAATATTTCGTCAAATCCCGTGCTTGTAAACTTCTTTCTTTCAGGTTTTTCTCCTGGTACGTCTCAGATACCCGGATGCCTTTTACTGAATTATAAAGATCCTTTATCTGTTTCAGTGTATTCATCGTCTCCAGATTATTCCCTAGGCGGACGACAGGGAACGGGATCAAATAACCTTTATAAGTCAGTTTTCTCAATTTATCGACTACTTCGTCGATGGGATGATTGTTATATGAAGAAAATAAAACCGTTCTTCCATTAAAGAAAGAGGAGATAATGATGTTCATTATTGTCTTTGTTTTTCCTGTCCCTGGAGGACCTTGAACATAAGAAATCGGATAACGCAATGCATGATTCATTGCCAAAAGCTGATCCATATCGATCTGTTTATCTACAAGAACGATCGGATATGATTTTCTCCTTTGTGAATGAGCAGTCAATTCACCAAAGAAGGCCTTGATGGGAGTCGTGACATCAGCATAATCATCTGACTGATACATCTTTACGATCCCGTCATATTCCTGATCCAGGTTCAGAATCGAGTTTCTGCCAATTTCGATCAGATAAGGCATATCATCAACGATCACCTCAGGATTATTCTCACTGATAATGTTTCTGATCTTCTCGGCATTTATGGAAAATTCATTCAACAGATGAACATCCTCTTCACCGATAAACTGCCTGACGCTCTGCCTCTCGCTGTCTATGGTGAATTCTGTGCAGATCTCAACATTATCAACCGCTTTAAGACTCTTCTTTTTTACATCCAACCTGAGCGGCTGATATGCTAAAACATAAATGCCTTTTGAGTAATTGATACTTAAGAGGTTTAAACCTAATTGTGTGGCCTGAAGCTTAAGATTTTTATCATCGTTTGTATTTTTCTGAAAACCCTTGACGATCTGCCCGAACTGTTTCTCGCTTAGACTCAAGGTATCTTTTCCGAGGATCTGATCATCTAACTCTTCCACAATCGTGAGATTGGTTTTATACGGAGTCTGATCCAATTTGCTGCAACGGCTAAGATAATTCAGTATTCTCAAGTTAACTGTATCTGAAAAAACGGACAAATACCTTTCCGGATTCTCTCTGATATCATCGATCAGATCCTTCTGTAATGGGGCATATGTGCCTTCGATCACTTTTGCATCCATGATCCTATCAATAGAAAGGATCAATTCTGTGACCTCATAGCTTCTCAGATGCATTCCATCAACAGTGATCTTTCCATTCACGGGATCCAGATCTTTGACCATGATCCAGTATCTGGTCTGTTCGTTGTTTTTGTTATGGTATTCAACATACAGCCAATAACCCTCATGGATCGCTCTAAACAGTTCCCTGGAAATACTGCTCATATTTATATTTTATATGATTGAAACGGTGCAATAAATCTTAATTTCATCCATTTATTTCTGAATACAAGATACATCAGAATCCCAAAGACTTATAATAAAACCATGGAAAACGAGAAAAAATACCTTCCTCAGGCAGTATATAGCTATGAAGAGCTGGTGCAGATCTTCAAAGATTTTCAGATCGATTCCGAAAAGACCAGATTCTATATAGGATCCGACTATACCGACCCCAAAGCATTCGTCATCTATCAGGACGACTTTGACGACTATGTCGTTTATAAGGTAAAGGCTGACGGCGTCCGCGCTCTCAGATACAAAGGAAAAGACGAAGCCTATGCGGTCAACGAGTATTACCAGAAGTTCCTGGAA
>JAILBD010000258.1 GCA_024681275.1 Erysipelotrichaceae bacterium | reverse complement strand
GGATCCGCCGTAGGTGACGACTGTCACACGATCGGCATTTTCAAGATCCTTTGAAATGATCATATGCCCATCGACGATCACGGTATCCGAGAAAGCAAGACCCAGACCGACCAGTTCCTCATCCGTTACGGTCTGAGGATCGTTGATAAATTTTTTCATCATAATTAGATTTCCTCCCCTGGTATATTATTCTTTCTCAGCCAGCCCTTTGAAGAAAGAAGCCATGGACAAGGCGCCTGCATCAGGTGTCCCCAGTGTCTTTTCACCGAAACTCTTGGCTCTTCCGAATCTGGCTGTAAATTCCTTTGTCTTTTCTGCACCGTCCATCGCTGCCCTGGCGGCCTCTTTGAACAGCGCATCATCATCCGCTGCTTCCTGCATCGCATCGACTGCCGGCTTCAAGGCGTCCATGATGGTCTTGTCGCCGACCTTGGCACCGGACATGAAATCAAACTCCTCAAGACCATTGCCGAAGATCTGTTTCAGACCTTCCGCATCCACTTCATCGCTGTCCGGGGCAACATCGGCCATTCCTTGCAAGAGCGAGGTCCAGAGCGGGATCGCGCTGCCTCCGTTCAGAATGCCGACTTTTTCAGCGACGTTGTCCAGCAGGGCTTTGATCGTCTCAGCTGGTTCTGCAACCGCATCACTTATTGCCTGGGCAACCTTATGCATCGTCAGTCCGTGGTCGGCATCTCCGAATCTGGAATCGATCTGCGTCAGGATATCTTCTTCAGCGATGATCTGTCTGCATCCGTTCAGCAATCTGTTTTTGAATTCATTGACTTTCATTTTCTTCTCGTATTATCTAATTAGGTCAGGTTAGATAATATTTTCCTTTCTTGGCCTTAATCATCTATATAGGCATACAATCGGCCAAATTGTTATGCTTATGTCATGTGTACTGTGGATTTGTTCCTATTTACTTTCAGACAGGTTTCTCTGTACTGATCAAAGGAGACTCCTACCACAGTCTTTTTCTTTATCATGTGTTGATTCAGTTGGTTAACCTTCAAGGTTTCATAACGCACGAGAATACACTGAATAAGATACGAAGCTTACCATAGTACACAAAACTTACAGGAGGTGTCATTATGACCTATTACATCGGCTTGGACATTGCCAAGCACAAACACGACTGCTTCATCATGAACGAGTATGGAGAAGTTATCAGAGATTCCTTTACGTTCACTAATGATGCGATCGGCTTCAACACGCTCCTTGATGTCCTGAAGACTTTAGATCCTGCCCAAGAAAAAAGGATAGGGCTTGAAGCCACAGGACATTATGGAAATAGTCTCAAGATATTCCTTGAAGAAAACGAGTATTCCTTCATGGAGATCAATCCCATCCTTATCGCAAGGTTCGCCAAAGCTACCACCCTTCGAAGAACCAAGACCGATAAGGTCGACGCACGTCTCATTGCGCTTTTTCTGTCTGCCTGTGACTACAAGCCCTATCCGCTTAAATCTTATCACGTAAGGAACCTGAAGTCTTTGTGCAGGATGAGAGAATCCCTGGTGAAGGAAAGATCTTTACACTTGGTGAAGATCACTAACGTATTGGATCTCACATTCCCGGAATTCAAGCCTTTTTTCAAAGGAAGTCTGAAATCTTCAACAGCGATGTATCTGTTAGAGAACTATGGTGTGCCTTCAAAAATCGCCAGGATGAACATCGATTCCTACAACAAGATGTCTTCTGCTTTGCGAAAGACGATCTCTTATGCGAAGTTTCTTGAACTTAAGAAACTGGCCAGGGAAACCGTGGGAAAGGAAGATGCGATCCTGACTTTCGAACTAGAGTCATATCTTGAGCTTTTCAAAGAACTGGATTCAAAGATCAATAAAGTGGAATCACTGATCCTGAAAGAGTATGGAGAAATAAATTCCCATATCCATACGATTCCCGGTATCGGGATGATCTCAGCAGCCGGCATCTTTTCTGAAGTCGGCAATTTCGATAAGTTCAATAATGCCGATCAGCTGCTGGCCTTTGCAGGGCTTGATCCTTCCAGATGCCAGTCGGGAGAATCGGATTACATAGGACACATGGTCAAACACGGTTCTTCGTATTTGAGACAATACCTGATGAACTGTGCTGAGATGCAGCTTGTCCATAATCCCAAAATGTATGAGTATTACCTTAAAAAGAGAAACGAAGGCAAAGCTCACAGAGTCGCCTTAAGCCATGTGGCAAGAAGGCTTGTCCGCATCATCTTTTCCTTAGAAAAGAACGATACAGATTTTGATATGAATAAGATGAGGTAGCCATCTTATTACCATGCATAATGACCCTTTTTTAAAGAATCATGAAAAACTGATTCTTTTGGCCGTGGGAAAATCCGTTATACACAGAAACAGCAGATTCAGGGTTGACTTTTAATAGTTAGTCTCCTTTTTCTGAACAGACTTCCAGTTTAAAAGAAGTTCCATTCATAAAATGATCTGTATCAGCTCTTCTATTCTCATTATATATCGAAGAGGTGTATCAGTCTCGGATCGAAGATCCGGAATCAAAAAAAGAGGCCGATAGCCTCTCTGTCTTCGATCAAATAGGGGATAAATTCTTGATTATAAGTATAGACTAAAACTTTTTAAAATGACAGTTTTTGTGTTGAATTCGCTATCTGAATTTGTTAA
>JAILBD010000249.1 GCA_024681275.1 Erysipelotrichaceae bacterium | reverse complement strand
CTTCCTGTTCGAAGGCTTTCTCCTATTACGGGCAGAGACTGGGTGCTCTGATCGCCATCAACAATGACGAGGAGTTCCTGGATCATTACATCAATCTCTGTTCGAGGAGCGCCAGAGCGACCTGGTCGAATCTGCACAACGGAGCGATGATCAATATCGCCGAGGTCTTAAGAGATCATCGCGAGGCTTATCTGGCGGAACTGGAAGCGGCCAAGATGATGCTGAAGGAAAGGACCGACCTGTTTATTAGACAAGCAAAGGAATGTGGGTTAGAATTATATAAATCTTCCGACGGTTTCTTTGTGACACTGAAGATGGAAGACAACGAGAAGCGTGATGCCTACCACAGGACCCTGATCGATCATCATATCTACACGATCAAGGTCAATGAGGGCGTCCGTATAGGGCTGTGTTCGACACCTTTGCGTATCGTCGATGGCCTGGCATATAGATTGAAGGAATTGATGTAATGGAAGAAAAACAAGTAAATAACGTGAATAGTAAACCGCAGTTTGCGATCTTTGACTGGATCGTGTCTTTGCCGGTCATCAGGATCGTCAAACCTCTCTATGAATGGAAGAAGGCCTTCTGGATCTACTGTTTCCTGGGTCTGCTGTCGACGATCTGCAACTTCGTTCTGACTGTCGTCTTCACGGAGACGCTCAATATGTACGGCACAGTCGCCAACATCATCGCCTGGCTGATGTCGACGCTGGTCTCTTTCGTCCTCTTCAGGTATTTCTATTTCGATCGGACGAACAACAGTTTCCTGAACGAGCTGGTGAAGTTTGCTTCGGCGAGGATCTTCACTTTCGGTTTCGAGACGCTGATCGTGCTGGTGTTTGTCGATATCCTGGGCTTTGATATCAAGATCATCAAGGCGATCCTGATACCGGTCACGGCGATACTGAATTATTTCATCTCCAAACTCTTCGTGTTCAAAAACAAAGAGGAGAAAGAAGTATAGGCAACTATACTTTTTTTGTAAAAGGGCTTCGATGATGGTAGAATGGTAAACATATTGAAAGGGTCTGAGCATATGAACGAATTACTGAAATTGTTAGAAAACAATGCCCGTTATCAGGTGAAGGATCTGGCAGCACTGCTGAATGAAGATGAGGACGCTGTAACGGAGAAGATCGACGAGCTCGAGAAAGAGAATATCATTGCCGGTTATCACACGATCATCAACTGGGAAAAGGCTGATGTCGAGATCTCCAAGGCGCTGATCTTCGTCAACTGCGTTCCGGAGAGGGTCGCCGGTTATGACAAGCTGGCCAGGCGCATCTCGAAGTATCCGGAAGTGGAATCACTTTCTTTGATCTCGGGCAAGGCGGAATTCCTGCTTTCTGTCAATGGCAGGAACATGCGCGAGATCTCCAATTTCGTTGCCCACAAACTGGCGCCGACAGATGGCGTCAATGGTACGGAGACGATGTTCGTTCTGAAGGAATACAAGAAGAACGGCATCAGTTTCGAAGATGACAGAGAAGACGGAGAAAGGCTTCTGGTCACACCATGATATTCGATGAGGAGATCAATCAGACCATAAGATATATCAAGCCGAGCGGGATCCGCAAGTTTTTTGATATCGCGGCTACCAGGAAAGGTGTCATATCGCTAGGCGTAGGTGAACCCGATTTCATCACACCGTGGCATATCAGAGAGGCTGCGATCCATGCGATCGAAAAAGGCCGCACCTTCTATACCGGCAACAAGGGACTTATACAGCTGAGGAAGGGGATCTGTGAATACTATCAGCGGCGTTTCCATGTCGCATATGATCCCGAGGACAACTGCATCATAACGGTGGGCGGTTCCGAAGCGATCGATATCATCCTGCGTACGCTGATCAAACCGGGGGATGAGGTCATCCTGCCGACACCGGCCTATGTCGCTTATGCGGCGATCATTGAGATGGCCGGTGCGAAGGTCGTTGAGATCGAACTGAAGGAAGAAGAGGAGTTCAAACTGACTCCAGAGGCACTGAAGAAGGCGGTCAGTGAAAGGACCAAGGCCGTCATCCTGAACTTCCCTGGCAATCCGACCGGAGGCATCATGACGCATGAAGACTATGCCGCCATCGTTCCGATCATCAGGGAACACGGGATCTTTGCGGTCACCGATGAGATCTATGCCGAACTGACTTACGAAGGAAAGCACTGCACGATCGCTTCTTTTGACGAGATCAGAGACCGCGTCATCATCATCAATGGCTTCTCCAAGGCTTATTCGATGACCGGTTACCGTGTCGGCTATATCCTTGCCGACAAGGGCATCATCGACATGGCCCTGAAGATCCATCAGTATACGATCATGTGTGCGGCGACTCCTTCCCAGTATGCCGCCATCGAGGCCGCATACAACGGCGATCCGGACATCGAAGAGATGTTCATCAGCTTCAAGCAGAGAAGGAACTACATCGTGAAAGAGCTCAACCGCATCGGTCTAAAGACCCACATGCCGCAGGGCGCCTTCTATGTCTTCCCGTCGATCAAGGTGACGGGATTGAAGTGCGAGGAATTCTGTGAGAAGCTGCTGGATGAGGAGAATCTCGCTCTGGTACCGGGCAATGCGTTCGGCGATGCGGGCGAGGGTTATGTCAGGATCTCTTATGCCTATTCAATGGAAGAGATCAAGGCGGCGATCGGGAAACTGGAACATTTTTTGAGACAATTCAGCTAAGGAACGTAAGTTCCTTTCTGTTTTTTTCTGATCTATAATTGGTTTAAGGATGGTGGGAAAGATGAAAATAGGCGTATTGGGAGCCGGTACCTGGGGCATGGCGCTTGCCAGGATGCTGGCAAATGATGATTACGAAGTGATGGTCTGGTCTGCGATCGAGAGCGAGATCGATGAGCTTTCTGCAAACAGAGTGCATAAGAATCTGCCTGGTATGGTCATCCCTGAAAGCATCATCTTTACAAAAAAGATAGAGGAGGTCTGCACCGATAAGGAGATCCTTCTTTTTGCGGTCCCTTCCGTTTACGTACGTTCGACGAGCGAGAAGGCGAGACCTTATATCCCTGACGGCCAGATCATCGTCGATGTTGCCAAGGGCATCGAGGCTGCGACACTGTTCACGATGTCGCAGGTCATCGGCGATGTGCTCAACGACGGTGCCCATGATCATGTGAAGATCGTGGCTCTGTCCGGTCCGACTCACGCCGAGGAAGTGGCCAAGGACATGCCGACGACCATCGTGTCCGCCTGCAAAGACGAAGCGGCGGCGAAGAAGGTCCAGGACATCTTCATGAATACCTGCATGCGCGTCTATACCAACGACGATGTTCTCGGCATAGAGCTCTGCGGCGCTCTGAAAAACATTATCGCCCTGGCGTCCGGCATTTCGACGGGTCTGGGCAACGGTGACAACGCCAAGGCTGCCATCATCACCAGAGGTATGGTCGAGATGACTCGTCTGGGTCTGGCGATGGGGGCCAGGCAGGAGACTTTCACAGGTCTGGCCGGTGTGGGTGACCTGATCGTGACGGCAACCTCCATGCATTCGCGGAACAATCGCTGCGGTATCCTGATCGGACAGGGCGTCAAGCCTGCCGAAGCGGTGAAACAGGTCGGCATGGTCGTCGAAGGTGTCAATGCTTTGCCGGCAGCGATGCGTCTGATCGAAAAATACAAGATCGAGATGCCGATCACCCAGATGGTGAATGCGATCGTCAACGAAGAGATCGATCCGCGTTCAGCGATCAGCGCTCTGATGCAAAGGGACAAGAAGAACGAAATGAAGATATGAAAAGATCGGCATGCCGATCTTTTTTGAAACATCAATCTCTCTGATAGAGGTCTCTGGTATAGACTTTCTCTTTGACGTCGTCCAGTACGGGATCATAGCGGTTGGCGATGATGGCTTTGGACTGTTTCTTGAATCTGTTCAGATTGTTGACGACCCTGGATCCGAAGAAGGTGTCACCGTCTTTGAGCGTCGGTTCATAAATGATGACTTCCGCACCTTTGGCTTTGATTCGTTTCATGACGCCTTGTATGGATGACTGCCGGAAATTATCGGAATTGGCTTTCATGGTCAGACGGTAGACGCCGACGATGACCCGTTTTTCCTTGTTTCTGTCGTACTGCGCGGAGTTGCCATAGGCGCCCGCGATGTCCAGGACTCTGTCGGCGATGAAGTCTTTTCTGGTCCGGTTGGATTCGACGATCGCTTCGATGAGGTTTTCCGGGACATCTTCGAAGTTGGCGAGGAGCTGTTTGGTGTCTTTCGGCAGACAGTAGCCTCCATAGCCGAATGACGGGTTGTTGTAGTGTGATCCGATGCGCGGATCCAGACAGACGCCGTCGATGATGGATCTGGTGTCCAGCCCTTTTGTTTCGGCATAGGTGTCCAGCTCATTGAAATAGGAGACTCGTAAAGCGAGATAGGTATTGGCGAACAGTTTGACCGCTTCCGCTTCCGTCAAGCCCATGATCCTCGTCTCAATATCCTCTTTGATCGCGCCTTGGGCGAGAAGGAGGGCAAAGCGTTCCGCCGCTTTGACGCATGGCTCATCTGAAAAGTCCGTTCCGACGATGATGCGGGATGGATAGAGATTATCGTAGAGGGCTTTGGATTCCCTCAGGAATTCAGGCGAAAAGAGGATGTGACTGTTCTTTTTCTTCTCTCTGATCTTTCTGGTATAGCCGACCGGTATCGTCGATTTGATGATGATCCAGGCATCCGGA
>JAILBD010000253.1 GCA_024681275.1 Erysipelotrichaceae bacterium | reverse complement strand
CAGACCACTCAGGTCAATAAAATCACTTAACCAGTTCAAACTCAATTTCATGGTCTTATCCTCCTATCTCTTGAATCCGTCCAGGAAACGGATATCGTTGGTATAAAGATCTCTGATGTCGGTGATACCGTACTTGAGCATCGCAACTCTTTCCAGACCAACACCAAAGGCAAAACCGGTATACTTCTTTGAATCGATGCCTGCCATCTCCAAAACGTTTGGATGGACCATGCCGGAACCCAGGATCTCGATCCAGCCGGTCCCTTTGCAAGTTGGGCATCCTTTTCCATGACAGATATGGCAGGTCATATCAACTTCAAATGAAGGCTCTGTGAAAGGGAAGTAAGAAGGTCTGAAACGTATCTTTGCATCCTTTGAAAACATCTCTCTGATCATGAGCTCCAAAGTTCCCTTAAGGTCTGCGACTGTGATGTTCTCACCGATGACGAGACCTTCGCACTGTTCAAACTGATGGGAATGTGTCGCATCATCATCATCCCTTCTATAGACTTTACCAGGACAGATGACCTTGATCGGCAGATGATCCGCTTCCGCTTCCAGGACTCGCATCTGAATGGCTGTCGTCTGTGACCTCAGAAGATGTGTCGGATCCACATAGAAAGTATCCTGCATATCCCTTGCCGGATGGCCTTCCGGTGTGTTCGCTTTTGTGAAATTGTAAAGATCGGACTCCAGTTCCGGTCCTTCAGCGACGTTGTATCCCATACCGATAAAGATATCTTCGATCTCTTTTTGCACAAGAGTCAGCGGATGCAAAGTGCCTTGTTTTGGATTGTAGGCATCCAGTGTGATATCCACCTTTTCGGATAATAGTTTTGCATTCAGCAGTGCCTCTTCCAATTCGACCTTTTTCTCATCCATCGCTTTTGAAACGGCATTCTTCAGATCGTTGACCATCTGACCGAATTTCGGCTTCTCTTCAGCCGGCAGATCCCTCATCTGAGCCATCAGAGACTGGATCTTTCCCTTCTTTGAAAGATATTCGATCCTGAGTTCTTCCAAAGACTTGCTGTCAGCTTTAGCGACTGCGTTCAACGCTTCATTCTTCAACGCTTCCAGATCTAACATTGATAAAACCTCCCTAAAAATAAAAAGGTGGAGCCAAGGGCGCATCAGCGCGGTACCACCTTATTTGTTACTTGATTCCTTAACGCGGACTAGACGTGGAGTATTGGTCCAACTGAGAAGTGAATTCCCTGTTTAGCTTTCAGGCTCTTCCACCATTCTGAGCCATTCTCTTTCAAAGCATACGCAGATACTGGTCTTCTTTACGTTCTTATAAATTATAACATAAGAAGAAAAAAAGAAAAGAGGCCTTTAGCCTCTTATCTGCTTATAAAGTTGTATCGACTTTGATACCAGGACCCATGTTGCTGGAAAGCGTGCATCCCTGGATATAGGTGCCTTTGACAGCTGCAGGTCTTGCTTTGATGATGACGTTGAGGATCGTATCGAAGTTCTCAGCCAGCTTATCGGTATCGAATGATGACTTACCGATCAGACAGTTGATGTTGCCTTCCTTATCGACACGGTAAGTGACCTTACCTTTCTTGATCTCTTCAACTGCATTCGCGATGTTCTGTGTGACAGTACCTGTCTTAGGGTTCGGCATCAGGCCTTTAGGACCTAAGAGCTTACCTAATTTACCGAGCTCACCCATCATATCAGGTGTAGCGACGATGACATCATAATCGAACCAGCCGCCTTTGATCTTGTCGAGGATCTCTTTGTCACCGACATAGTCCGCACCGGCGTTCTTTGCAACTTCCATGTTCGCACCCTGAGTGACGACTAAGACCTTCTGAGATCTGCCTGTTCCATTCGGGAGTACGATAGCGCCACGGATCTGCTGATCTGCCTGACGTGGGTCTACATTAAGTTTGAAAGAAGCTCTGATCGTGGCGTCATACTTGACCATCGTCGTCTTCTTTGCTAATTCGCAAGCTTCAAGCGGAGAATACTTTTTGTTGTCATCAACCAAGGCTTTCGCATTATTGTAACTTCTTGAATGTTTCATTAATCTACTACCTCGATTCCCATGTTTCTTGCAGTGCCGGCGATGATCTTCATAGCCGCTTCTACATCATTGGCATTCAGATCCGGCATCTTGTATTCAGCGATCTCTCTGAGCTGAGCAGTCGTGATCTTGCCGGCTTTGACAGTATTCGGAGTACCGGAAGCCTTAGCGACACCTGCGGCCTTCTTCAGTAAGAAAGCTGCCGGAGTAGTCTTCAGAACGAAGTCAAATGATTTGTCTTCATACGCAGTGATGATGACAGGAACGACATCGCCCATTCTGTCCTTTGTCTGATCATTGAACGCAGAGCAGAACTGAGGCATGTTGATACCTGCAGACGCCAGAGCCGGACCTGGTTTTGCCTGACCGGCCATAAAGTTTAACTTACAAACTTTCGCAACTTTTTTTGCCATAATTTCCTCCTTTGGCCCGTGGGTATATCGGAGAGTTGCTCTCCTTCCACAGCTTTACAATTATACTATATAAAAAAGGCTTATTTCAAGCCTTTTTTCGTTCATTTATGCTTATAAAAGACACGATTTTCCAATGAGAAGAGTTTCTGTGTGAACTCCCCTTCTTTGACATCCGCAAGAGCCTTGTCGATCGTGTTGATCCTGGCATCGATATTGTCGATCAGATTCAGGATCTCCGCTTCCATCGTCTCCGGTCGGATCGGAGAACCATATTCCAGCTGGCCGTGATGCGAAAGGATCATATGTCTGAGTATGAGCAGTTCCTCGCTGTCTTCCAAACCAAGTTCGATACCGATCTGAAGCAGTCTGGCATCCATGATCGAGATATGCCCAAGAAGCTTTCCTTCTTTTGAGTATTCAGTCACGACAGGAGAAGTCAGTTCTTCGATCTTCCCAAGATCATGCAGGATCACACCTGCCAGCAGGTAATCTCTGCTGATCGATGGATAGATCGAACATAAGGCAGCAGCGACTCTGATCATTCCGGAAGTGTGGGTGGCAAGACCACCGATGAAATTGTGATGGATCTTTGCGGCTGCCGGATATTCATAGACATCATTGGCATAATGATTCAGAGCTCCGGATACGATCCTGGCGATATTCTCGTTATCGATCATCGAAAGGCCTTCCTGAATATTGCTGCGAAGGACATCTTTGGATACAGGTGACTTAAAAACAAAATCCTCCATATCGATGTCTGCCTGCGGAAGCGGCAGAACTTTCAGGACCTTGGCCTGCAGATTGTTTTTGTATTTGATGACCTCAACATCAAAATCGTAGACTTTTCCGACTTCAAGCTGCTTTTCCAGTTCCGGTTTGACATCCCAAAGTTTCGCTTCGATCGACTTCGTGCAATCCTGAAGCACTAAAGAAAGATATGGAGAACCGGAATTGGTCGTTCCTCTTACCAGCTGTGAGATCAAAAGGTTCGTTTTGACTCGTTCGCCCTCTGTGAAATCCTTAACCTGTTTGCCCATTTTATTCCTCCGTCACCTTTGTGATGTTTTCATAGTCAAAACCTCTGGAAAGCAGATAAGACACGATATGATTTTTCAGGTCATATCCCTCATACTTCTTTTCATATCTCCTTTTGGCTTTGAGATACTCTTTATTTATTAATTCTACCTCATTTTCATCCTGAAGGTCTAAAGCATCCGCCGCTTTTGATGCGATCTCATAAGAATATCCCTGTCCCGCCAAGCGGCTGAGGATCGCCTGCCTCTTCATCTTCGCAGTCTTGTTTCTGATCGAACGCTCATATTTTTCAGCCAGAACACAAGCTTTTTCAAATTCTTTTCCATCATCTTTTTTCAGATGTTCAGTGATCAGCTGTTCACTTATCCCTTCGTTCTTCAGTTTCTGCCTGATCTGTCTTTCTGAAAACATGGCATGTTCTAAAGAGCTGATCCTGTTTGCCGTATACTTTTCATCGTCCAATAGACCATAATTGATCAGCTTGTCTATGATCTGCCCTCTTTCAGACTTATTCAGCTGCTTTTTAAGAAGATATTCGTCGATCTGCTTAACAGTCTGATCCTTGCTTGAAATCTTTCTTAGAGCGCCTCTATACGCCTTTAAAAGCCTTTCTTCATCTTTCAGAGTCTTGTACAGTTCCTCATCCAGGCCTTTCAGATCTTTGATCTTATATCTAAAATAAGCTTCATCAGAGATCTGTATCTTATCCTCTTCAAGAAAGATCATCACATACGAATCATATGCCTTGATCTTTCTGATCGGATATCTGATCTCTTTTTCTTCAGCCACGTTTTCTTTCAGAAAATCTTCAACTTTCATACTATCAGTATAAAGCAAAGAAACGAAAAGGCATGAAAAAAGCCAGTCTTTCGACTGGCTTTAGAACAGATTATTTAACTCTTGCTTCGAGATTCGCAAATCTTCTCTTTGCGTCGCTCTTAGCCTTTTCGTAGAGCTCCTGGGCCTGTTCAGGATTGACTTTGACCAGGTTGTTGTATCTTGCTACATCCATCAGGAAGTCCTGGAACTTATCGAAATCAGGTGTCTTGTAATCGATCGTAAGAGGAGATTCGTTACGTGGATCGTATCTGTACAATGTGACATAGCCACATTCGACAGCCTGCTTCTGAACGACCTGCTGTCTTGACAGACCACCCTTGATTCCGTGCAGCTCACATGGGCAGTAAGCGATGATGAGAGACGGACCGTTGTAGCTCTCAGCTTCTTTCAAAGCCTTGATCGCCTGCATCCTGTTCGCACCCATACATACGGAAGCAACATAGACATGGCCATAGCTCATAGCGATCTGACCAAGGTCCTTCTTGGCAACTGCCTTACCGCCTGCAGCGAACTGCGCGATAGAAGCAGCCTGTGAAGACTTGGATGACTGACCACCAGTGTTGGAATAGACCTCAGTATCGAGGACAAGGATATTGACATTCAGGTTATTGGCGATGACATGATCCAATCCACCGTAACCGATATCGTATGCCCAGCCATCACCACCGACGATCCATACTGAATTGGAGACGAGATCCCTTGCTTCTTCAGCCAGTACATGGACAGCTTTGCAAGAAGACTTTGCCGCTGCTTCGGCGATAGGACCGCAGAGTTTCTTTTCCTCGACTCTGTTGCCGTTGATCTTCAGATATTCTTCGAACAGCGCTTTGAGTTCAGGTTCGACATTTTCCATGTTGTCTTCCATCGTCTTCAGAAGGACAGCCTTCTTGTAGTTCTTAGCCAAAGCCATACCATAACCGTATTCAGCGTTGTCCTCGAACAGAGAGTTAGCCCAAGCAACACCGTTGCCGTTCTTATCTGTTACAAATGGAGTAGAAGGAGTAGAACCACAGTAGATCGATGAACAGCCTGTAGCATTTGCTACGAGCATATCCGGACCGAAGAGCTGTGAAACAAGTCTGTAATACGGAGCCTCACCACAGCCTGGGCATGAACCCGGAACTTCAAAGTAAGGTTTCAGGAACTGAGTTCCCTTAGGTGTATCATTGACTAATTCACTCTTGTATTCTGTCTCGTTGAATAAGTAGTCAGCTAATGGAGCTTCATTCATCAGAGAGTGCACATCGACCATCTCGAGAGCCTTCTTGCCGCCCTTACCCGGACATTCAGCAGCACACAGACCACAGCCTACGCAGTTGTCCGGTGATACCTGGATCCTGAACTTGTAGTTTTCAGCACCCTTGCCTACTGCCTGGATCGTTTCAAATTCCATCGGTGCATTCGCAACTTCTTCATCAGTCAGAGCGAACTGTCTGATCGTAGCATGCGGACATACGAATGAACAGAAACCACACTGGATACAGTTGGCAGGATTCCATTTAGGAACATAAGAAGCGATATTTCTGTGTTCAGCATAAGAAACGTTGTTTCTGAATGAACCATCTAATACGCCATACTTAGTGAATGCAGAAACAGGCATGTCATAACCGCTGAGTGTATCGAAGCCCTGAACGAATTCATCGAAATAATCATCTCCGGTCTTCTCGACTTCGAACTTGGAAGGAAGATCAGCCCATTCAGGCTTGACAGGAACTTCGACCAGTCCGGCCTTGCCTGCATCGATAGCCTTCCAGTTCATCTCGACGATATCATCGCCCTTCTTGCCATAAGACTTCTTAGCAGCAGCCTTCATCAGATCGAGAGCCTTGTCATAAGGCATGATCTGCTCGTTGAGAGCGAAGAAAGCAGACTGTAAAGTCGTATTTGTCCTTCTGCCCATACCGATCTCGTTACAGATCTTCGTAGCGTTGATGATGTAGAACTTCGCATGTTTCTTCGCTAACTGGACCTTCATACGGTTTGGCAGATAATCTTCGATCTTGTCAGCATCGATCGTCGTGTTCAGCAGGAACGTACCGCCGTCTTTCAGACCAGCTGTAATGTCATACTTCAGAACATATGAGTCGAGTGAGCAGGAAACGAAGTCTGCATTGTTGACATAGTAAGTACTTCTGATAGGGTCCGGACCGAATCTCAGGTGAGATCTCGTGACACCGCCAGCCTTACGTGAGTCATACTGGAAGTAAGCCTGTGCATACTGGTCAGTATTATCACCGATGATCTTGACGGAGTTCTTGTTGGCACCGACAGTACCATCTGAGCCTAAGCCCCAGAACAGGCATGAAGTGTAAGTGCCATCGATCTTGTAATCAGGATCGACATCGAGTGAGAGATGTGTGACATCATCGTTGATACCGATCGTGAATTCCTCTTTCGGAGCATCCTTGCAGAGTTCATCAAATACAGCCTTGATCTGGTTAGGAGCTGTATCCTTGGAAGCGATACCGTAACGGCCGCCGATGATCTTGATGTCGCAGTCCTTTAAGACATTGAGGACATCCAGATATAATGGCTCTCTGGTACCAATCTCTTTCGTTCTGTCTAATACAGCGACCTTTTTGGTCGTCTTAGGCAGGACATTGAATAAATATTTAGCTGAGAAAGGTCTGTATAGGTGAACAGAAACAACACCGATCTTTTCGCCTTTAGCTGTCAGATCATCGATGACTTCCTTGATCGTTTCAACGACGGAACCCATTGCAATGATGACTCTTTCAGCATCTTTCGCGCCATAGTAAGTGAACGGCTTGTAGTCTCTTCCGGTATGTTCTGAGATCTTAGCCATGTAATCAGCTACGATATCAGGAACTTTAGCGAAGTGTTCATTCTGAGCCTCTCTGGTCTGGAAAACGACGTCATCGTTCTCAGCGCCGCCTCTTGTCACAGCATTGCCATGTGGATTCAAAGCATTGTCCTTGAATCTCTTCAAAGCATCTGTGTCAAGCAGAGACTTCAGATAGTCATACTCCATGACTTCGACTTTCTGAATTTCATGAGAAGTTCTGAAACCATCGAAGAAATGCAAGAACGGAACTGAACCCTTGATCGCTGACAAGTGAGCAACGCCAGCCAGGTCCATAGCTTCCTGTACGGAATTGGAACAAAGCATGCAGATGCCTGTCTGCCTAGCAGCATAGATGTCTTCGTGGTCACCGAAGATCGAAAGTGCGCTGGTAGCTAATGCTCTGGCCGCAACATGTACGACGCCCGGTAATAATTCACCGGCCCATTTGTACATATTCGGGATCATGAGCAGCAAGCCCTGAGATGCAGTGAACGTAGTTGCTAAAGCACCAGCCTGCAAAGTACCATGAACGGCACCTGCAGCACCTGCTTCTGATTGCATTTCCGCAACCTTGACGATGTTGCCAAAGATGTTCGTTCTCTTGGCGGTAGCCCATGAATCCACTACTTCTGCCATCGTTGAAGATGGAGTAATAGGATAAATGGCTGCTACATCAGTAAAGGCATACGCGCAATGAGCGGCAGCAGTATTGCCATCCATTGATTGGAAAGTCTTTCCCATAATTAAAAATCTCCTCCTATGCACTTAAATTATATCTCAAAGGAGGAGACTTTTGTATATTGATTTTGTTACCTTTTCCCTCAGTTG
>JAILBD010000155.1 GCA_024681275.1 Erysipelotrichaceae bacterium | reverse complement strand
CAGTTCCAAAGTGGATTCCCTGGCTAAAACGACACGTTTGAAACCCAGTTTTTTTGCTGTTCTGACACCTTCGAGATTATGGACATGCATCTGTGTAGAACAGTGCAGTTCGAAATCCGGATATCTCTTTTTCAGTTCATAATACACACCAAGATCCTGTATCAGCAAGGCATCAACATCACTCTGATAATAATATTCCGCGGACTTTAATGCATTCTCAAATTCCGCTTCCGTCAATAAAGTATTCAAAGTGACGAAAACTCGCACATTCCTAAGATGAGCATATTTGACTGCTTCCTTCAGTTCATCTCTGTCGAAATTTCCGGCAAACGCCCTTGCAGAAAAGTTCTTCCCTCCAAGATATACCGCGTTCGCGCCATTGTTGACGGCTGCTTTCAGACATTCAAAATTACCGGCAGGAGAAAGCAATTCAATTTTTCTCATATCTGTACTCCAAAGAAAGTCCACCCAAAGACGTTTCCTTCAGTTCGATAGCGAGCTTGTTTCCAGTATAGTTCATCGCATGAACGACATGATCGAAGCTGATTGCATTCGTCTTGATATTACGAAACTGTTTTGCCAGATATGCACAATCGTAAGATCTCAGGATCGAGACCGCATTTCTTTCTATGCATGGAATGATGACGTAGCCAAGGACCGGATCACAGGTGAGACCCAAGAAATGTTCAATGCCCATCTCCGCGGCATATTCGATCGTCTGCAGATCTCCCCCATCGTCAAAAGCAAGCGCTGCGGAAGCCATTGCGCATGCTGTCCCCACTTCGGCCTGACATCCACCGGTAGATCCGGCGATCGAAGCATTGTTCTTGATGCAGTTTCCGAAAACACCGCCAATACTCAACATGTCGCAAAGTCTGTCAATATCATAGCCTTCATTGAAGCGCAGATAATACATCAGTGAAGTCATGATCCCGCAGGCTCCCAGAGTCGGTGCAGTACACATCATACCTCCGGCTGCATTCTCTTCACAGGCTGCGTACGAATAAGCGACCAGAAAGTCTTTTTTATCTTTTGCCTTTTCATACAGTTTTTTGGCGATCCTGCGATACTGCAGTTCCTCATTCAGCAAGCCTTCACTGTTCAGCCCTTTTTCCACAGTATCAAACATGACCTGTAGGCATTCTTTCAAATGATCCTTCAGATCTTTTTCATGAGCGTATACATAATCGAGCAGACCGCAGTCATTCTCTTTCAGGTATCTTTTGATCTGTTCGAAATTCTCTTCATTGTAGACCTTTTTTTCATCGCCCAGATCATGTTCTTCTACCTTGACCGCACCACCGCCCAGAGACTTTCCGTGCCAAAGTTTCATAGGAACATTACGATCGAAGCCCTGAATGAACATATTGTTTTCTTTCGTTGTTTTGTCAAAATCAAAAGTGATCTCTTCACATCCCAAAGCTTCTTTTATGATGCTGAGCGTTCCGTGCCCTTCCGCTGTCATGGCCAATGAGCCGCCTAGTTCAATATGATAGGAATCACAGTCAGGAAACTGTTCTCTGTATGCCTTAGCGATGCGGTAAGGTGCGATCGTATGCGAACTTGAAGGCCCATGGCCTATTCTGTATAACTGTTTGATTGCCTGCATAGATCTATCCTTTCAGAAGTTCTAATATGAACAGTTCAAATCTTGTGTTGCCCGGGATCGAATTATCGGATTTACATTTGACATCAAGATCAGAAAGCTTTGCGAGCATTTCCATGATCTTTTCCTTATTCAGTTTCTGAAGCGATTCGTTCGCTTTATTCAGCCTGTATTCATTGATCCCGGTCAGTTCCAGGATCTCATTCCTCTTTTTGCCGATACCTTGATAGTATGCGATCTCGTAAAGGAAACGGAGCTGATTAGAAAGGAGGCCGAGCAGACTTAGTACGGAATCATTTTCATTCAGCATCTTTCTCTCAATGCTGACCGCCTTGCTCACATCTTTTCCTGTTAAAGCGTTGATCAGTTCGAAACTGTCATTCTCATCGGAAGCAGTACATAGCCGGCTTACAGCTTTACTGTCGATCTTTTCAGGATATAGCTTCAGGATCTCCAGATTCTGATTCAGCAGCGTCGCGTTCCTTTTGCAGAGGTTGCCAAGCAGATATATGGCATCATTATCCATGGACAGTTTCTCTTCGATGATCCTGGATCGCATATAGGTGTTGAAGTTTTTATGATCGTATGAATTTAAAGTGATGACCTGAGCATTCTCCGCTATCTGTTTATAGATCTTCAGCCGCTGATTAAAGTTATTCAGAAAGGTATACAAGACGAGCTGACATTCGAAGACCGGATTTCCAATATAAGCCAGCAGTTCATTACTGCTTTTTTCATCGATCTTTTTACATAAAAAGTACGGATTCTGTATCAGAACGATGGAACCTGAAGAAAAAAGCGAATTCCCCTGACACGCTTCCAGCATTGCAGAGATCGTAAAATCTTTGTCAGAACCATCAAAACGAAAGATCTCTCCTTCGTTTCTCTGAATGATCTGATCCAGTCTCTGTCTGATAAAGAGCTCTTCCTGCCCCTGTATGATATATATCATCTACCTCATTATAACAAATTCGTTTTTTGCCGTTTTGACAAACGAGAACAAGGAAGAAATAAATACTGAAATGCTTCCGGATCGACTGGTCAAATAATAGCTGATGTGATAGCGATCCAATGTATCCAGTACTTCCTGATGAGGGTGGCCATAAAGTCCTGATGTTGAGATGACTGCCATTTCTGGAAGCAGACGAGATATGAAATAGTCGCTGCTTGCGCTTCGGGAACCATGATGGGATACTTTCAGAAAATCAGTTTTCATAGGTCCGAACCTTCTGATAAGAACTCTTTAGGCATATGATGAGATATCTCCCGTAAAAAGGAAATCATAGCCGTTCACATCAAATCGATAGACCAGGGAGTTATCGTTGTCATTGTCAAAATGGCCAAGATCCATGTATTCAAGCAGGATGGTCTTATAGCTGATATCTCTACCTTCAGTGACGATATCCTTGACATTAAAATTCTCATACAAAGATCCAATATTACCATTATGATCAGAATCATCGTGTGTGATGATCAGATGATCGATCACATAGATCCCTTTCCTGTAAAGCTCTTTCTGAAGCAGATAATAATTATAAGGCGGACCAGTATCGATCAGAATGCAGGAATGGGAAAAAGGATACTTGATCAGTGTGGAATCGCCCTGCCCCACATTCAGAAAGCTGACTTGAAAGAAAGGCTCATACAGCGGCAAGAGGATACAAAAGGAGATCATAAATAACTCGATCATACTGTTCTCTTTCCTGACCATCTTTTTCAGTTCCAGAAATAACAGAAATGCAGGAACAGAGATGCAGCCTCTGATATTGATATGCAAGGAGTTTACATAGGAATATGCTCTTACAAGATGCATAAAAGGCTGTTGAAAAAAAGGCATCAGAATAGCAAATATGGAAAAACAAAACAAGAGTATCCTGCCTTTGAGGAAAAGATCGTAAAACAGGATATCGATCAGATCGCTCTGGCCGAAAAAAACGGAAGCAGTCATCACAAGATAGGACTTGAAATCAAATGGGAATTCAAATACGCCATACGATTCAAACAATAGAGGAAGAAGGATCGACCTGTTTTGCAAGAGCTCTTTATTCAGGACCATAAAGAAAATGATCTTGTATGAGAGCCTTTCATCCTTTCTGATCTCAAATCGATCAAAAATAAGATCAGCTAAGATGATGAAGAATTTCGTCTGAAAGTCAAAGAAAAGTATGTAGAAAAACAGGAAGCAGATACAGCCCTTTCTGTTTCGTCTTTTCAAAGCATGCAGAAAATAATAAGAAAAGAGGCCATAACCGAGATCGAATTCCAGATCATCGCTATACTGGTCCAAAAGGATCCTTTTTACCGCTTTTTCGTTCTGTTCATCGAGCCGCGATATAAGATCCTCCATCTTTTTCCTAGTTCCCAAATTGAAGATTTTTATACAATCCGAATGAATAAAACGGATATTCTTTTTGATCTGACTTTCCAGAGGATTTGTTTGCCCTTTCTTATTGAACAAAACGACATCACCTGTCTCAAGATCCGCTGTGGTACTTATCTTCACCTTATAAAAAATCGCATCTGCTACATAATGATTGCGATTCTTGCTCTCGATGATGCCGAAAGGCATGAAATCATTAATATTTGAATAAAGAAAGATCAGGCAGATCAAGGAAACGTATATTACAACGTTTTTCCATTGATCAAGCAACAGATAAAGAACGATCATGGCATGTATAAGAGGCTTGTCAAAGATCTGACCAATGACAAGCAGTACAGTGATCTTAAAGACAAATAAATCCTCTGATCTTTTCAAATTTCTTTTTTCCGATCCCTTTGACATTCATCAGATCCTCCAGAGAATAAAAAGAACCGTTTTCTTCTCTGTATGCAATGATCTTTTCAGCAGTGGATCTGCCGATCCCCGGTAAAGTCATCAGTTTTTCAAGATCCGCAGAATTGATAGAAACAAGCTCCACATTTTTCATTTCAGGTATGATGATGATCTGACCATCATAGAGGACTTCACCGAAAGAAAGACAGCTGATATCGGCATCAGCTGTCAATTTGATCTTTTTGAGCAGATCATCAAAAGTGGAACCTAAAGTCAGCTGAACGATCCCTTCCTCTTCTACCATTCCTCGTACTTCCACCTGGATCATCCTTTCTCCTTCAGGATCATATGTTCCAACCTGAACAGAGTAAAAGAATAAAACAGAAAGAAGCAGAAAAAGAACGATCAGTCGCCTATACATGTCTTCGGGATCTTTCTCTTCTGTTCCGGTATCATGATGAATGAATTGACCCTGTAATTCCTGAATATGATCTCACTGTAATCAAGATCCGGAACGATCTCATATACCGGTTCATCGATGAAATAGCCTTTTGGCGCTTCTAATTCTTCTGCTTCGATGAGTGATTCATAAGGCATATCTTCGATCTCAAAACCACCAAGAATTACTTTTATTTCTTCTTTTAATAATGAACGATCGTTTATATTTATATCATCTGTCAACAAGTAATAATAAGTGCCAGGGATCATATCTGTTTTGATAAAATAACCATCCTTGAATTCGCCGATATAAATGTTTTCGTCTTTCTCGCGTCGGTATAATACATATCTCTTATCATCATTTTGCCTGATACATAAGGCTCCGGTCACATAGATCCTTTCTTTGATATCTCCATCATCCTGATATCGGATCCTGAACTTCGCTCCATTCAATACGATTGAGTGATCTTCATTTTCCTTATAAAGTCTCAGATCATATGACCTGATCCGATTTACAAAATGATAGATCTTGTCAGAATCGCTCTTCAGATCGATAAACACACAGGGATCGCTTTCAAAAACATAACCGTTTTTCGGATGTGATTCACATAGTATATACTTTTTATCTTTCTGCAGACCTTCTATGACATTTTTATCTGCGTTCAGCGAAATAAACTTCCCTACTTCATGAACTCTATATCGATTCATTTCTTTCGAACATACCTGATCATCTTCGCATATATAAACACGTCCTGTTTCCTCTGAATCAAGAGAATGGATCTCAAAATCGAAATAGCCACATTCTGCTGCTTCCATAACTGTTCCATTCAGATATTTCTGATACCTTTCGGAAACAGTGACCTTAAGGTCCTCATCCAAAGCCACATCTTTCAATAAAGCATTCATATCGATTTTTGTGCCTTTCAAAGCGATATTCAAAATCTTATCACCGTTTTCATCCAATTGATACAAAGTAAATTCAGCTCCTGTGATCGCGTCTCCATTCATATCTCTCTTAGTGAATCGGATCGAAGCTGTCCCTGTTTCGGTGTCGATCATGATCCTGATATCCTTTTGTTTTTTCCATGTTCCTTCAAAGGAAAACAGGTCTTGTGATGTATCACTGTGATAAAGGAATGATCCCTCTGTTTCTTTCCGCTTGCTGACAAGAGAGATATGATACGGTCCTTGCTTCTCATCAGGCAGATCATACAGGATCCTGTCATTTTGTATACGCACATTCTCTACGTCGCTATCAAGTAATCGATATTCATCAAGATCACTTAGGATTACTTCATTGTCCCTTTCTTTTTCTGCAGTTGTCTCATATACGAGTTCCTCTTCGTCTTTCCCAAACGATTCGATTATTTCCTTTATCTTTTCTTCACCAAAATCAGCTGCATCTTTTCCATCAAATGAATATCTGATACCGGATCTGTTTTCCCATATCATGAGCTGTGCGGCTATATAGTAATCTTCTCCCAGGATCTCATAGGCTTTGACGATATCAAAAACAGCCTCATCCTCGATCTCTTCTTTGCTGTATATGCTGTTTTTCGGATCATAATCCACACCTGCCTCCATGCAGAATCCATATTTTCCGCTTTCCTTGTTATAAAAACGAACTACTTTCAGTTCATCAAGCTGATCTGCATGCTGAAGCAGGATCTTGAATGACCACTTCGACATGTTTTCTGTTTCCTGAGCAGATATACTTCTGAATGGCGAAAAGATCACGCATATGATCAAAAGATAATTCAGTAGCTTTTTCATTCAAGCACCTCCATATCATGATTTGCAGAAAAAAAGGAAAATCCTAATAGATCTCGATCAAAAAAGGACTTTTCCCGTTTTCTGTAACGAAATAAATTGTGTATTGGCCAATCTGGTTAGGGTTTAATGAGGAATAATCGATCGTTACCTGCATATTCGTATCGGCTTGATCCTTGAGAAACAGGATGATCTCAGATATCTCGGTCCCTTTTTCAAAACCAGCTCCGTCTCTATATAATCTGAAATAATTCTCTTCATATGTGTAACCTTCTTTTTCAGCTTCTGAAACCGATACAGATTCTTTGTCGTTTTCTTTTTCTATTTCTCTGACGACCTCCTTGTAGACGATCTTTTCAACTGTCTCAATTTGAGGTTCTCTGATCAAATAATCATAAAAAAATCGTTTGCCTTCTAAATCGACGATCAGATGATCATTTGAGAATTCGTACTTAAAGGCTGTGTCATTAAAACCAAGCAGTGAGAAATATGTATCAAAATCAAAGTCAGAAGGATCATCCAGAATGATCTCCTTTTTCTGAAAGATCATATTGCTGCTTCGCGGATCGAAAGGATAAGCTGTTCTGTCAGCATTGATGATAGTCAGATAATTGAAAGAAATAATGTCTGTGACAAGAAGGATGAAAAAGACGAAAATGAGTTTATACATAAAAAATGAGCAGGCACCTCCTACTCATTATTTGCATTATTTTTGAAAAATCCTAACTGATCTTCAATATTTTGACATCATATGGCGGATCGACCTTGACAGTGACAACATCATTGACGCGTTGGTCAAGGATCGCTTCAGCCAAAGGAGTGACATTTGACAGAAGACCATTCAGCGGATCCGCCTCAACTGAACCGACGATCTTATATGTCAGGATGTTCTTCGTATCCAGTTCCTGTACTTCGACAGTAGAGCCGATCCTGACGAAATTTGTCTTTTTCGTTTCCGTAATGATCTCGGCATTCTTGATCAAATGTTCAAGTTCCTTGATCCTGGATTCGACTTTAGCCTGATGATCTCTGGCGGCATCGTAATCAGCATTTTCCGAAAGGTCGCCCTGAGCTCTCGCCGCTTTCAGTTCCTCGATGACTTCTTCTCTGGTAACATGTATAAGAGTATCAAGTTCTTTTTTCAGGTCACTCAGACCTTCTTCAGTTACATAAAATTTTTCTTCCATAGTATCCTCCAATCTCAATATTTGACGGTATTAATCCAATATACTTCTTATTTTGGTTATGAGCAGATCGATCGCAACAGTGTTTGATTTACCCTGAGGGATGATGATGTCTGCATACTGCTTGGTCGGTTCCAGGAACTGATCATGCATCGGCTTGACTGTCGTCAGATACTGCTCAGTAATGGAATCTATCGTTCTGGCCCTTTCTTTGACATCTCTTTTCAGTCTTCTGATAAAACGTATGTCAGCCGGTGTATCGACAAAGATCTTGATATCTTCCAGATCTCTGATCTCCTTGGTATATAAAGCAAAGAGGCCTTCAATGATCAGGACATCGCTTGGATGAATGATCTCGGTGATATTCGAGCGATTGTGTACGGTATAATCGTAAGTCGGTTTTTCGATCGTTTCACCGTTGATCAGCTTTTTGAGATGTTCAAACATGAGATCGAAATCAAATGCTAAAGGATGGTCATAATTCGTTTTCGCTCTTTCTTCCATGGGAAGATGAGATTGATCTTTGTAATAATCATCTTCTCTGATAATGCTGATGGACTTCGTATAACGGAATTCATCGATCAGGATGGATGCGATCGAAGACTTGCCGGAACAGGTACCGCCGGCTATGCCGATGACAATAGGTTTTTCAGAATTCATATTCCCTCCAGTTAATTATCACAAGCAAGATAATAGTGTTCAATATTGTATTCGTGTTCTGCATATGTCCTGGCAAATACGGTACCGCCGTTGCACATATCAGCGCAGAAATAGAAATAACCTTCGCTTGAATCCGGATTCAAAGCGGCTGTGATCGCAACTTCATTCGGATTGCATACTGGCCCAGGAGGGAGTCCCTGATTCGTATAAGTATTATACGGATCTTCACGCCAGGTATAATCCAGAGTATCACCGACTTCATAACATTCATCCTTATCGAGGTCGAATGCGTAGCATGCTGTTACAGTTGATGCAAGTACTTCCGGATAATTCAGTCTGGTCACGAATACACCGGCGATCAGCTTGGAATCGACAGGATTTCCTGACTCCCATTGCACGATGGAAGCAAGCGTGAAGACTTCATGTACAGAGAATTCCGAAGCTCTGAATTCATCGATGTGGCTATTGTAGATCTCCAGAGTCCTGTCAAGGAATCTTCTTGTCACCTCATCACAGTTGGTGAATTCAAAGAATTCATAGGTATCCGGGAAAAGATAACCTTCAAGATAGAATTTCACATTCTCGGAGAAGATCTCTTCCGTGAGG
>JAILBD010000120.1 GCA_024681275.1 Erysipelotrichaceae bacterium | reverse complement strand
CGCTTACTGCAAAACCTGGTCGGCTGTAAAACGACGCATTGAGGCCATCCCTGTACTCGATCCCGTCAATGATGACGGAAAGATCTTTGATCGATAAACGGGAGATCTTCACCTTTCCTCCCTTTTCGACCATCAGTACTTCCCGATCGAATAAAGGCGGCGAAAGGACTTTTCCATTTTCAAGACGCAGACCGACCGGAAAGCCCGCCTGATCGTAGACCGTCGCCCGATCAAAGAGATCCATGACGAAGAAGGAAGAATTGACCTTCACTTTGACGTCTTTAAAACTTTCCGACAAAAGACCGAGCTTTCGTGACACCGGAAGAAAGAAGATGCTGTTCCGCTTTCCCTCCGCGATACACAAAGAACCTTTTTCTTTCAGTCTTTCAAAGATTTCCCTAACCTTTTCATCAGCAAAGACCAGTTTCCCGTTCTTCACTTTGATGTGCTTCTCAAACTGTACCGTCAAAATGGTCAAAGGATCAAAGATCTGACCGTGTTCCTCATAGCTATCCGGAAGATCCAGTTCCATATCCTCAGGCAGTTCATAGATCACGACCTTGCCGAAGAGCCACGCATACTTCCTGATGATGAAATCGCGATACAGACTGCAGATCCTGTGAAAGACCTCTTTTGAATAGGACGGGCTGAAGAAATGAAGATCTTCAAAACGATCCAGCCTTACAGACTGGACCCTTTGGATCAGACCGTTTTCATATCTGAATGTATGGACCTCAGTCTCCATCATGCTGCAGATCCTTATTCACACGCTCGATGATCTTCTTCGCCAGCGCCGCATTGCCCTCATCGCTCAGATGAGACTTGTCCCAGTTCAGGTAATATTGCAAAGCGTCCAGTTCTTGTGAAAAATCGATCAGCGTGACATTACTCTGATTGAACTCGTATTTCCCCCTCAGATCACAGATGTAGATCTGATGACCCGGACAGAGTTCTATGAACTTCTTCAGATCGTTCTCGGAGACCCTCGTCTTCTTGTCAAAGAGGAAGACGATATTGTGTTCCAGACTTTCCTCTTCCATTTTCCTGTTTAGATCCTCGCAGATCTTATCCACATCATACGGATCGAAGACATTGTAGACCGCCTGATCGAAAGCCTCTCCCAGATATGTGTAGATGCTGACGAGGCCTTCATCACCATAGAAAGCGACTCTGCTCAACCTTTCTTCCTCACTGTCTTTGATCGCCTCATTCACGATCTGTTCATACTTGTCGAGCCAGACCTCATAGACCTTGTCATAGATGGCCTTGGTCAAAGCTTTCGCACCATCGCCTATCACGTGGATGCCATCGTAATAGAAATACTCCGGATGATCCTTTGAGAGCTTCTCCCATTCCACGATGTGCAGGTTTTCATAGTTGGCCGCAAAGACCGCGAAACGCTCATTGAACTTCGGATCATCCGCGCCGACCGCATCGACCCAGAAGACCTCCTTGCCCTCGCAGATCTCCATGAGGCGCTCGTTCCGGCTCTCGATGTAATCGCCGTTGGTCGACAGGCAGAGGATGATGATATCCGGAAGCTTCTCTTCTCCCTTGAGTTCCGACAGGATGCCTTCACCCGCCAGAAGATCCCTTGAGATCTTGCAGTCGAAATAGCCGTTCGGGAACTTCTCATAGAGCAGATCATAGGCATCCAGCATCACGGAATCGCCGATCCCCAGCACCGGCATCTGTTCCAGCATCTGATTCACCGCTTCCTCTTTGTTTTCCGCCTGGGCGAAAAGGCTCTCCCATTCGCTTTCTGTCGTCTCCAGGTCATTCCGGTATTCCTTGTTCCTCTCCTCGATCAGCTTCTCATTCTCACTGAGCTTCTGTTCAAGCTCCGCGATCTCGGCCGAATGATCCTTCGCATTGACAAAGCGATAGACACCGAAAGCACCGCTCAGCAGCAAAAGGCCGCACAGACACAAAGTCGCGATATCCTTCTTCATGATCTTCCTTTGATCCAAAACATTTTTCAATATGACAGAAAAGACCAGTGTCAATACGATGATCGAAGGGATCTGGATGAATGGAGACAGTTTCGACCTCAAAAACAGAAAGATGATCGGATACTGGACCAGATAGATCTCATAGGAATAACGGGACAGGATCGAAACAACAGTATCCAGAATCCCTTTTTCCTTCTCCAGGGCGATACTGTGGTCGATGAAACGCATCGTCAATAAGCTCACACCCAGAAGGCCCCAGACCATGAAATAAGCGGAACTGTTGCCGAAAATGAACAGGGCGGCAAAGACCAGCAGATCGAAAACGAACATGACCTTTTCCAGCCTGACCTGTTCAAAGACCAGAGGCTCCATCCGCTGATGGAAAAGGGCCAGCAGCACACCTAAAAACAATGAGAAACAGCGGCTGAAAGAACCATAATAAGCCGCCATGATCCGCCCTGTGCTCATTTCGATACTGAAAAGCAGGAAACCCGCCACGTTCAAAAACGACATCACATAGAAAGGAAGCAAGGCATTGGATCTGGCAGCCAGCTTCTTCAAAGGAAGATAGAGGATCGGGAAGATCAGTTCAAACTGCAGCAGGATCGAAAGATACCACATGTGCATGAAAGGCGAAGCGGTATTGCGAATGAAGTAATCCTGATCAGCAGACAGCTGCCAGTAGTTGTTGTATCCAAGAAGAACAGAACTCGTCTCGCTCTTCAGATTCACCCAGTTATAGTTTGAAAACAGCGACACCACGCAGACCGTCACAAAGACGAATATCAGCATCGGAAGATAAAGACCCAGGAAA
>JAILBD010000065.1 GCA_024681275.1 Erysipelotrichaceae bacterium | reverse complement strand
GAGGCTTTCGGTTATCTGGGTTCTTTTCTGGTGCTGGTGTCGATGCTGATGACGTCGGTCGTGAAGCTAAGGATCATCAACACGATCGGTTCCGTGATCTTTACGATCTATGCGTTCATCATCAGGTCTTATCCGACGGCGCTGATGAATTTCTGTCTGGTCCTGATCAATCTGCACTTCCTGTGGAAGATGTCCAGGATAGAGAAGGAATACGAGGTCGTGGAATGCGGCAGGGATGATCTTTTGCTGAAGCATCTTCTGGATCATTACAAGTCCGATATCGAGGAATTCTTCCCGGGAACGGATCTGAATGCGGAGTCTATTGGCAAGGCGTATGTCGTGCTCAATCAGGGCAAGCCGGTCGGATTCACTTTGACGGATTCACAGGATGAGGAAGTGGAACTGAAACTGGATTATTCGATCCCGGAATACCGCGATTTTTCGATCGGGACGGCTCTGTTCAATCACCTGAAAAAGCTCGGTGTCAGAAAGGTCATCTACAGAGGACCGGATGAGAATCACCTGGCTTATCTGAACAACCAGGGCTTCGTCAAAGAGGGAGATGCGTATATCAAGGAATTATAAAGAAGGGCGACCTTCTTTTTAAGTTTTCCCCTTGAAGATATAATGAATGTATAGTGATCTATCGATCAGGAGGTTGCCATGAAGAGATCTATCCGAACAATCCTGTGCCTGCTGCTGGTCTTTTTGCTGTGTGCGTGCGCGCAAGGAAATGCACCTGCGCAAAGCGGATCATCAGAAACGGAAAAGGAAAACACCGCTGATCCGACCGCTTCTGTTAAAGAGGTGGAGAGTTTTTATCAGTCCCTTGTCAATGAATACGGCTATGTGGACATGTACAACAATGAGACGGCTCCGGAGGCTTATGCGAGATATCGCCGTTTTGCCAGACAATATCTGATCAACGCCTGCAAGGAGGATGAAAATGAGATCGTTTCGCCTTTGTCCCTTTACTATGCCATGGCGATCCTGGCGAATGGCGCGGGAGGACAGACGAGGGCACAACTCGAGAATGCGCTGGGTTTGAGCGTGGAGGATCTCAACAGCTTCCTGAAGGATCTGGACAGTGTTCATGCCGGGTGGGGAAGCGAGGCGGCTTTCCGCAAGGTCAATGCCTTGTGGTTCAACACAGCCCGGGGTCTGAAGCTCAAAGAGGATTACAAAAACAAGGTCGTTGAATGCTACGGCAGCGGGATCGGTGAGGATGATTTCGGTGACGGTTCCGGTCTGGCTGAAAGGGTCAACTATTTTGCTGCCAACAGCAGTTACGGTGCGATCAACGACATCGTCAGTGATGATGACTTTTCAAGGGATACTTCCTTCCTGATCCTCAATGGCCTGTCGACCGGTGACAGGTGGGCTTTCCCGTTTGACAGCTCCAATACAAATCTTCAGACTTTCCACAACTACAAGGGAGGCGATTCGGTCGTTGAGATGATGCATCAGGAACTCTGGGGCCACTGGCAGGGAAAGGGCTACAGCGGCTTCGACAAGAGGCTGGACAACTACGTCGATTTCGTGGCCATCCTTCCGGATGCGGGAGCCGATATCTACGAGTTCATCAGCGGGATGAGCGATGATATCTTCAACGATCTGACCGACTCCTACGAGGAGTACAGCAACATGACGGAAGGAGCTGACTACAGCTGCACGGCCGATGAGAACATCACCCGTCTTTCCTTCCCGAAGTTTGACTATGAGAAGGAATATGACCTCAATGAAGTCCTTTCGAAAATGGGACTGCAGGATCTCTTCGACTATACAAAGGCGGATTTTTCAAACATGGCGGATGGCGATCCGGGTCTGATCAGTCTCCTGTATCTCGAGAAGGCGAAGCAGAAGTGCACGATCAAGGTCAACGAGGAGGAAGTCGTCGCGACAGCTGTGACGGTCCTGGCGGGAGGCCTGGGCGGAGCGGGCTGCGAGATCAGGGACACGATCTATCACGATCTGGTCTTTGACAGGCCATTCATCTTCGCGCTGGTCTACGACAGGACGCCGCTTTTCTATGGCGTCGTGACGAAACTGGGCGAGCCTGCCGACAAGCTGATGAAGATAGAGAACATCACCGGCAAGATCAATATCCGCAGCAAACCTTCCACGAGCGGCGACAAGGTCGGCATGTATCAGAAGGGTGAAGTCGTCTACGCCTTTGAAACAGTGAAGGCGGAAGGCTATACCTGGTATCGGATCGGGGAGAACAAGTGGGTCGCCGATCAGAATGGCGAGTGGATCAGGGTCCTGGATTAAAAAAGAGATCCTAGGATCTCTCGTAATAGATCTTCATCTTTTCAAAGGCATGCGTATCGCGTGCCTTTTTGACGGGTGCCGGACCTTCGTATCTTGAACAGAAGCCGGAGGCGATGTTGGCATAGAGCGGGATCTGGTCGATGGATGGCGCTTCGAGCCTGGCGTAGAGGGATGCGGCAGCTGAGCAGTTCCCGCAGCCGGTGACGTCTTTTGCGTTTTCCGGATCGTAGGCCTGAAGTGAGAAGACTTCGCCGTTTTCGATCCAGGAAGAACCCTCATCCCCCATCCTCAGGAAACAGGGGATGCCCAGAGTGATGATGCTTCGAAGGATCTCTTTCTGATCTGAGGCCTGGAAAAACGCGGCAGCTTCATCCAGGTTCAGGGAATAGTAGTCGACCTTTATCAGGTCTTCCAGCATCCGTTCTCTCATGTCAGGATCTTTGGATGAGAAGGTCGGCGGTTCCCAGAGGATCCTGATGTCCGGAGAGGTCTCGCGGATCTTTTCGATCTCATCGAAGATCTTCTCGTGTGCACCGGAATCCAGGTAGAGGCCTTTTGTGTCTTTGGACAGGAAGGGTTTGAGCTTCGCAAAGGAAGTCCTGTTGTTTTCACTCTGTTCAGAAAAATAGTGATCACCGTAGATCGATGTCTCATTCCATGAACCGTTTGTCTCATATCTCAGCAGAGTGTGATGGGTGTGCGGAAGGGATGTGTAGATGCCTTTTTCGCTGATGCCGTTTTCTTTGAAGTAGCTTCCGTAATGATCAAAAAAGTCTTCTCCCCCGGAACTGACGAAGGCGACGGAGTCCGTGAAGAAGGCGATGCCGTCATAGGCAAAGACGGCGCAGCCGCCGAGCCTTCCTTTCGCGAAGCTGTGATCGGCATACCCGATATCGTTGATGATGGAGATGCCGGCCGTGATGTAGCGGTATGTCAAAGGACTTCCTCCATCTTTCCGTCGTGGAAGAAGTACATGTTTTCGTATTTTATCCCTGAACTGCCGTTTACTTTACAGATGTGCGGTTCAAAGGTGATCGGCTTGTCATATGCGACGATCCTGATGTCGACGCCTTCCGCGATCGTGACGCGCTCATCCGGATGGTTCTCGATCGTGTGTCCGAAATTGCCATGGTAATCACAGTTGTACCAGCCTTCTTTTGTGATGAAGTCATTGATGATCCTGTGCAGCATGGAGAAGGTCAGATCATGGCTGATGGAATCGATGAAAAGCTGATGGAGCTTCAGTTCCAGTTCCATGCCTTCGATGATCTCTCGGTTTCTGGAATATTGCCAAGGGATCATCCGGCCGTCTTCCATGATGAAGGACCTGGCCATGTCGCCCCAGCCGTTGCCGATCGTCGGTGCGACGTCGATGGTGATCAGGTCGTCTTCTTTCACCGTTTTGCCGGCAAAGAGAGAAGAAGGATCTTCTCTTCCGGAATAGGTGGACAGATCACCGAAGAGGATCAGGGCGGGATCGTTGTGGATCCACCAGCGTTCAGATCCCTTTTCCCTCATGTATCTTTCACATTCTCTGTGGATCTCTTCCCTGTTCATGCCGGGTCTCAGAAAATCGGACATGTGGGAGAGGCAGTCTCTTGCGATCTCCTGCGCTTTGAAGATGTTCTCAGCCTGGACATCCGTATCCTTGTAATGATCGATGAAGATATCTTTTATCATAATTGGATTGTATCAGAAATCAGTGGCGCTTTTAAACAGATCGTGTTAGTATAGATGTACCTATGAAGAGCACGGGAGAGACAAGCTCGCGGATCGTGCAGCAACCTGAACAGTCAAGGTGCTAAAGCTTGAACGATGGGTGACATTGTTAAAGTGAGTCTCGTCATAGGTGTGGCGGGACTTTTTCTTAGGTTAGAAAGAAGGAAACATGAAATTATTCTCAAATGAGATC
>JAILBD010000011.1 GCA_024681275.1 Erysipelotrichaceae bacterium | reverse complement strand
GGCGCGCTCAGTGCGCTCGGCGCGGCTTTCACTCTGAGCCAGAGGAACAAAAAGAAAGAAGAAAAACAGGATGGAGAGGCTGCTTAGGCGGCCTCTTTTCTTATTGTCTCTTTGATATAATAAGGTTATGATCTACGAACTTGAAGACAGATGGCTGCATATCGATGTGGCTTCCCTGTTCGTGAAGACGATACAGGAGTTTTTTGATGAATACATCCCTTCCAGGAAGGTCCAGCACCTTCTGATACAGAACAAGCAGATCCTTCTGGATGGAAATCCCGTCAAGCGGGAGGACGATATCGTCGGGATGAAGCTGGATATCATGATCTATCCGGAGGAATATGACTACGGGAAGGTGGCCCTGAAGCCGGATGTCGTCTATGAGGATGAGCTCTTCCTGGTGGTCAATAAGCCGAAGGATGTCCTGGTCCATTCCGATGACGATGAGGTCACCCTGAACAGGATCGTGGCTTCCTATTATTCAGATCAAAGCTTCATCAGCAACAATCCTTTGCACAGGCTGGACAGGGCGACCAGCGGTCTGGTCGTCTATTCCAAGTCGGTCGTCTTTCAGCCGCTTCTGGACAAGCTGATGGCGGAAAAGCAGATCCGCCGGGAGTATCTGGCTTTTGCGGAAGGAAAGATGGAGCCAGGCAAGGTCCTGACCATCAACGAACCGATCGCCAAGGACCGTCACAATCCCAACAAGCGCATCGTCCACAGGAACGGGCAGAGCGCTCTGACCAAAGTCAGGTGCATCGCCTGCAACAGGGCAAAGAACTATTCCATCCTTCTGTGTACGCTGGATACGGGCAGGACGCATCAGATCCGGGTCCATCTTTCTTCGATCGGTCTGCCGATCCTGAATGATGACCTCTATGGCCATGACAGCGATCTGTGCATCAGGATGGGTCTGTTTGCGCAGGCCGTCGAGCTCTATCATCCTCTGAAAGAGGAGAACCTCTATGTGGAGGCTGAGCTTCCAAACGATCTGAACAAGCTGTATCAGGCGGGTCTGAAATGAAGACGAACGCGATGAGACAGCTCGATCAGGCGAAGATCGCCTATGAGACCCTGGAATACGATCTGGACAGGGATCTCTTTTCCGGAGAGCGGGTCTCTGATCTGCTGGGTCTGGAATACGGTCAGTGCTACAAGACACTGGCTTTGAAACACGATCACGACGTCTTCATCTGCGTGATCTCGGTCAAGGACGAGCTGGACCTGAAGAAGTGCGCGAAGGCCTGCGGAGTCAAGAACGTGGAGATGGTCCATGTGAAGGACCTTCTGAAGCTCGTCGGTTATGAAAGAGGAAGTGTGACACCGGTCGGTGTGAAAAAGAACAGGGGCATCATCTTTGATGACGAGGTCGAAGGCCACGAGGTCATCGAGATCTCGGGCGGCGCCTACGGGGTCGGCCTGAAGGTGAACAGGGATGCGCTTCTGAAATATCTGAATGCGAAGGTCGAGGATATCGTCAAAGATGAAATATGATGCGATCATCGTCGCTTCCGGCAAGGGACAGCGGGCGAATCTGGGTTACAACAAGGTCTTTTATGAGATGGCGGATGGTAAGAGCGTTCTGGATCACAGCATCGCTCTGTTTGAGGGCGATGCGGATTGCGAACAGGTCATCGTCGTGACCAATGCCGACTGTTTTGACCGTGTCAAAGGCGGGAAGGTCATCGTGACGGAAGGCGGGGAACAGAGGAAGGATTCCGTTTTCAACGGCTTGAAGCTCGTGAAGAGCGCTTATGTCCTGATCCACGACGGAGCCAGACCCTTCTTGCACAGGGAGTCGCTGGAGGCTTTGAAAGAGAAGGTTTTTGCATGCGGTGCGGCGATACTTGGCCGCATGGCTTTTGATACCGTCAAGGAAGTCGAAGACGGAAGGATCGTGAAGACGCTGGACCGTCAGAGGATCTTCCTGGCGGAGACTCCGCAGGGTTTCAGGACCGATCTGATCAGAGACTGTTTTGCCAGGTGTGAGGATATCGTCTTCACTGACGATGCGTCTCTGCTGGAGTCGCTGGGACACGATGTCCATATCGTCGTGGATCGCTATGACAACCGCAAGCTCACCAAGGAAGAGGATTTCAGAGACCTATGATCAAAGAGGTGATCGTGGTGGAGGGTGCCAATGACACCAGGAGGCTGCAGTCTTTCTTTGAGGTCGATACGATAGAGACCCACGGGATGGGACTGAAGAAGGAGACGATAGAGCTGATCAGGCAGCTGAACGAGAGAAGAGGCGTCATCCTTTTTCTGGATCCCGATACGCCGGGCGAGAAGATACGCCGGCGTCTGAACGAGGAGATCGGAGGTCTGAAGAACGCCTTCGTGATGAAGGAAGATGCCCAGACAAAGAAGAAGGTGGGCATCGAGCACGCTTCAAAAGAGGTACTGGAGGAGGCGCTTGGCGCTCTGGTCACCTATGCGGATCCAAAGGGATCCTTGAGCAGCGCGCAGTTTTATGAGCTGGGTCTGATGGGAAGCGCAGACAGCGCCCGGAAAAGGGAGAAGGTCGCAAAGCACTTTCATCTCGGACACTGCAACGGGAAGACGCTGCTGAAGCGGATCAACATGTCGGGTCTGACTTATGAGGATATAGAGAAGGTCTTATGATAGCGAATATCAGATATGTCAAGGAAGTGATGGGAGAGCTGCGGGCCAAGAAGAAGTATGGCCAGAATTTCCTGATCGATGCCAATATCGTGGACAGGATCGCCCGCATCGCCTGCGATGAGGATCTGCTGACGATCGAGATCGGTCCGGGTCTGGGTGCTCTTTCGGAAATGCTGCTGAAGTATTCGAAGGCCGTTGATGCCTACGAGATCGACACGGACATGTACGAGATCCTGCAGCGGACGATCGCCGATGAGAGGTTCAGGGTGACCTGCGCCGATTTTCTGGATGTCGACCTGTCCTCCTGTCAGGAGAGAGTCAACGTCTGCGGCAACCTGCCTTACTATGTGACGACGCCGATCCTTTTCAGGCTTTTTGAATCGGATCTGGATATCAACAGGATCACCATCATGGTGCAGAAGGAAGTGGGAGAGCGCATCTCGGCCAAGCCGGGCAGCGAGGAATACGGGGCCCTTTCAGTCGAGGTCCAGTATCTGTTTGAGGTGAAACAGGAGCTGAATGTCTCCCGAAGCGTCTTCTATCCGGTGCCGAATGTCGATTCGATCGTCCTTTCGATGCGGCCTGTCAGGGACAGGGACCACGCTTTCGAAAGGGACTTCTTTGCCTTTGTCAAGAACTGTTTCCGGATGCGCCGGAAGACTTTGCATAACAATCTGAAGGATCTCTATGCGGATGAGGTCCTGGATAGAGTCTATGATGAGACGGGGATACGAAAGGAGATCAGGGCTCAGCAGCTGACTCTGGATGACTTCCTGAGGCTGCATGAGGCTGTGAACAGATGATATGAAAGACCGCGCTTATGCCAAGATCAATCTGTCTCTCGATGTTTTCAATGTGCGGGAGGACGGATATCACGACATCTCTTCGATCATGGTGCCGATCGATTTTTATGATGAACTGGAGATAAGGATCGCCGATACGGATTCTTTTTCATGCAACAGACCTTTCATCCGTTACAACGAGCACAATTCCATCTATAAGATGATCTGCATTCTGAAGGAAAGATACGGGATCGATGATCATCATGCCATCACGCTTCGGAAGGTCGTGCCGATGCAGGCGGGACTTGGCGGCGGGACGGCTGATGCCGCTTCGGTCTTAAGGATCTTTCAGAAGCTCTACGGACTGAAGATGTCGAAGAAGGAGATCATCGATGTCTGCGTCAAAGTCGGTGCCGATGTGCCTTTCAACTATTTCAATGTGCCGGCCGTCGTTTCGGGGATCGGCGATGTGATCGAACCGTTCAGGATGGCAAAGAGGTATGCGGTCCTGCTGGTCAAGCCGCGCAGCGGCATCTCGACGAAAGAGGCTTATGAGACTCTGGATATGGAGGCCTGCGATCATCCGGATATCGGAAAACTGAAGAAGGCTCTGGAAGAGGGACTTGCGATCAGCGGCCTGCTGGGCAATTCTCTGGAGCAGCCGGCGCTGAAGCTCAATGACGATATCCGCAAAGTGAAGGAAGAACTGATCGCCTGCGGGGTCGGCGATGTCCTGATGTCGGGCAGCGGTTCGACGGTCTTCTGCATCCATGAGGATGCATCGGTGATCGCAGAGCTTGCGAAGCGTTTCGCAGGTTCCAGGAACTATGTCCGTCGTGTCCGGACACTTGATTCCAGGATGGTGGATTGAACTCGTCGATTTGCGTAATAACTGAAGCGATTAAGATAGTATAATAGGAGTGTTAAGAGGGAGAGAACATGAATAACGCGATCATATTTATCCGTGATGAAGAGGAAAAGCAGTTATCCAAGACTCCGTATCTT
>JAILBD010000004.1 GCA_024681275.1 Erysipelotrichaceae bacterium | reverse complement strand
GTCAGACAGGAACTCTATGTCCCGAAATATGACAACATACTCTTGATGAGAGTGACTGTCAACAATACATCAGATCAGCCTAAGAACGTCGATCTCTTCTCCTTTGTGGAATTCTGTCTATGGGACGCCCAGGACGACACCACAAACTTCCAGAGGAATTATTCGACCGGTGAAGTCGAAGTTGAAGGATCGAACATCTATCATAAAACGGAATACAGGGAGAGAAGGAACCATTACGCGGTCTTCTTCGCCAATAAGAAGATCGATTCGTTCGATACCTCAAGAGACTCCTTCATGGGCCTCTATGGTTCCCCTTCCAGCCCGGAAGCTGTCGAAAACGGAAGATGCAATGATTCGATCGCCCATGGCTGGCAGCCTGTCGGCGCACACCACATTCATCTGCAGCTGCAGGCAAACGAAACGTATGATGTCATATTCGGACTGGCTTACGTTGAAGTCCCGGAAAAAGAAAAATTCATCGCCCCTGGCATCATCAATAAAGCGCCGGCAAAGAAACTGATCGCCAGATACGACAACAACAAGAAATTCGATGCCGGAATGAAAAAGCTCAGACAGTTCTGGGATGAACTCCTTCAGGGCTTTGAAGTCAGGACACAGAACGAAAAAGTCGACCGCATGGTCAATATCTGGAACGCCTACCAGTGCATGGTCACCTTCAACATGTCCAGATCTGCCTCCTACTATGAATCAGGGATCGGCAGAGGCATGGGCTTCAGAGACTCCTGCCAGGATCTTCTCGGTTTCGTTCACATGATCCCGGAAAGAGCCAGGGAAAGGATACTGGATATCGCAGCCACCCAGAAAGCGGACGGCGGCGCCTATCACCAGTACCAGCCTCTGACCAAGAAAGGCAACTCCGACATCGGCGGTGGCTTCAACGATGACCCGCTCTGGCTGATCGCCTGCACCGACGCCTATATCAGAGAGACCGGTGACTGGGACATACTGAAAGAGAAAGTCGATTTCGACAATGACCCGAAAAATGCCGCTCCCCTGCTGGAACATCTCCGCAGGAGCTTCAACTATACGCTCAACAACCTCGGACCGCACAAGCTTCCGCTCATCGGTCGCGCAGACTGGAACGACTGTCTCAATCTCAACTGCTTCTCCCGCTACCCAGGTGAATCCTTCCAGATCAGCGGACCGAGCGAAGGACCGGTGGCCGAATCCGTATTCATCGCTGGCATGTTCGTCAAGTACGGGAAAGCCTACAGTGAGATCCTGAAACACCTGAAGAAGAATAAGGAAGCAAAAGAAGCGATCCGGGCCGTTCAGGACATGGAAAAAGCCGTCCTGAAAGACGGCTGGGACGGAAGATGGTTCTTAAGGGCATATGACGCCTTTGGAAAGAAGGTCGGATCCAGATACAACGATGAAGGAAAGATCTTCATCGAACCGCAGGGCATGTGCATCATGGCCGGCATCGGCGTGGAAAGCGGCGAAGCGCAGAAAGCACTGGATTCCGTTCAGGAAAGACTGGAAACAAAATACGGCATCGTCTTGCAGAACCCGGCTTATACGACCTATAGGCTGAATCTCGGTGAGATCTCCTCCTATCCTCCTGGATACAAGGAGAATGCCGGTATCTTCTGCCACAACAATCCGTGGATCGTCTTTGCCGAGACGATCATGGGCCATGGCAACAGAGCCTTTGAACTATACAAGAAGACCTGCCCTGCTTTCCTGGAAGAGATCTCCGAGATCCACAGGACGGAGCCGTATGTCTACTGCCAGATGGTCGCCGGTAAAGATGCGCCGACCTTCGGCGAAGGCAAGAACTCCTGGCTCACCGGAACGGCAGCCTGGACCTTCACTGTGCTGACACAGGGCATCCTGGGCATACAGCCTGACTACGAAGGACTCAAAGTCGATCCGTGCATCCCTGACTATGTCAAGGAGTACAAGGTCAACAGACGCTTCAGAAACACGATGTACCACATCACGATCAGAAACGAGAGCGGAGCCCAGAAAGGCGTCAAAAAGATCCT
>JAILBD010000284.1 GCA_024681275.1 Erysipelotrichaceae bacterium | reverse complement strand
GATCGTACCGCTGTTTTCTGTCGCTTTTGAAAGAGCTTATGAACTGGCTGATGCCATGGAGGCAAGAGGCTATGTGCCGGGAGCTGAACGCACCAGATATCATGTCCTGAAGTTTAAACTCAGGGATCATCTGTTCATTTTCGTCTGCGTATTGACACTGGCTTTCTCCATTGCTTCCAGGTTCTATCTATGAGATATAAAGTCACGATCGCCTATGACGGCAAGGATTATGCCGGCTTTCAGTCTCAGACCAATGCTCTGGCGATCCAGGATGTGATCGAGTCGGCTATCGAAAGGATCTTTTCTGAGAAGATCCGCATCGTCATGTCGTCAAGAACGGATGCCGGTGTTCATGCCAGAGGGCAGGTCTTTCACTTCGACAGCGATATCGTCAAAGACGAAGGTAAGCTGAAGTTCTCGATGAATTCGCTTCTGCCTGGCGACATCCATGTTCTGGAAGTCAAACAGGTCAGCAGAGATTTTCATGCCCGTTACAGCGTCAAAAAGAAGACTTATGAGTATCTCATCAATCTCGGAGAATACGATGTCTTCCTGAGAGGAAGGGCTTATCAGTGCTTCTATAAACTCGATGTCGACCTTATGAGAAAGGGAGCAGAGATGTTCCTCGGCGAACACGATTTCACCTCTTTCAACACATCAAGTCTGAAAGAGTATCCCAATCAGGTGAGGAATATCACCGAATTCTCTCTGACGATGAAAAAAGACATCCTGACGATACGCGTCACCAGCAGCGGTTTTCTTCGCAACATGGTCCGGATCATGGTCGGCACTCTGATCGATCTGGGCAGGGGGAAGAAGAGCCTGGAAGACATCCGGAATATGCTGGACCATCCAAGCAAGTCGACGAGACGTTACAATGCCGATCCTAACGGCCTTTATCTGGTGAAGATTTTCTATTAGAATAAACTTATGAACAGAAAGATCGCAGCATTCATATCCGTGAGCGAACTGGTCATTGCCGTGATCATGTATTTTGCGGTGGCTTACCAGTTCGACAACGATCCGATCATCATGCGCATCCTGCCGGGCACGGATTTTGAAGCGACTTTGCTGCGTCTGTCGATCTACATCATTCCGGGCATCAACATCATCAGCGGCATATTCGGTATCACCTTCAATACGAAGGGGATCCTGTGTTTTGCCGGACTTCTTGAGATCCTGAGCGGTTATCTCACCCTATACTTCAAGGGGAAGTCAGATCTGATGAACACCATGGGCATCATCATGATCGTATCCGGTATCCTGTTCATGATCTCGATCCTGACGATCAGAGACGAAAAAAAAGATAAAAAGAGGAAAAAAAGATCCCGTTGATAAACGGGATCTTGTTTTATAAATGGTGCCGACTATAGGACTTGAACCTACCACCTACGCGTTACGAGTGCGTTGCTCTACCTGATGAGCTAAGTCGGCGTCAGATCTTCAGGACGTATCTGCCGATGAGCTTTCTTTCGCTGCTGTAGCAGAATCTTTCACCTGAATCGACTCTTATGATACCACGATTGAGGCTGTCTGCACAAATTTGATCGATAATTTCTTTTTCTGCATGGAAAAGATCATCTTTATCGCTGCTTAATCTGAACATGATGGTGCTCTTGTCAGAGAAAAGGGACACGCAATAGGCGGCGATATCCGGATCCTGGGAATACTTCTGTTCATATCTGATGATGGTGTTGAAAAGTTTTTTCAGATCGGAGATCTGTTTTTCTTTCTCTGCGACATCCTCGACGAATTTGTAATCGTCCTTATGTTCGCTGACATAGTCGTTGAGAGCAGTCAGACTCTCTTCGATCGCTCTTCTGCTTTTGAAACAGTCAAGCTGTGCGATGTAATTGAGGGCGTGGCCTTTCAGATTCTCATAGATCTTCAGATTTTCTTTATCGTTCTTTTCAGCCAGTTTGTTCAGTGTCGCAGCATTGTCTTCGCATCTGATCTTCAGTATGACATTGGGATCGGAGATGGCGTTGACATGATGATCCGGGAAGACTTCAAAGACGGAAAGATCGCTTTCTTTCTCATAACCGAGTTCTTCCAGCAGCTTGCATATCTTCCTGTTGTCTGCATCGACCTGCGGTTCGATGATCAGCTTGTTGACTTTTTTCTGTTTCAGATAGCCGACGAAAAGTTCATGGAACTGCCTGAATGAGGACCCGTCATAGTAATTGAACAGGATACCGTATGGCGCATAGGCACTCAGGCCTCTTGAAAAGACTGATTCCTTTTTCATCAGCAGGAGAGTCAGTCCCTGGCAGATGTCCTGATCATCCGTCGCTTCCAGAAAAGCGGCATCATATCCTTTTGCGACCATGTAGTCTGACCAAAAGGAAGTCTGATAGATGGTGGAATCAGGTTCCGCCTTTGCCAGATCATTGAAATGTTTCACATCAGTCTCATGAAGCTTCATAAGTTCATTATAATATATTTTTTCCGCAACATTGGAACCGCCTTGTTGAATCAGAAGAAAAAATATGCGGATAAAGAGGCTATGATCAACGATAACAGCGCGGAATTATCCTTATTATTAGGCATTTTCACCTTTTCTATGTTAGAATGTATAGGTTGAAATTAAGAAAGAAGAGAAAAGTAAAGAATGAAAGAAGTATTTGATTTAGATTTCTACGGTCGTAAGTTAAGCATCGAGACCGGTGAGATCGCTAAACAGGCCGGAGGGTCTGTACTGGTGAGGTATGGCGATACAGTCACACTGTCGACCGCCTGTGCCTCAAGTGTCGCTAAGGACACAGATTTTTTCCCGTTAACTGTATCTTTTGAAGAAAAGCTTTATTCGGTAGGCAAGATCCCTGGCGGATTCCTGAGAAGAGAAGGAAGGCCTTCCGAACATGCAACTCTGACTGCAAGGCTGATCGACAGACCGATCCGTCCTCTTTTCGCAGAAGGTTTCCGTAACGAAGTTCAGGTCGTCAACACTGTTTTGTCAACAGATACCGACTGTTCTCCGGAGATGGCTGCGATGTTAGGCGCATCACTGGCGATCTGTATCTCCAATATCCCGTTTGATGGCCCGATCGCTGGCGTCAAAGTTGGCTACGTCGATGGACAGTTCGTCGTCAACCCGACTGTCGAACAGACATCCAGATCCCTGATCGACCTGACTGTTGCCGGTACCAAGGAAGCTCTCAACATGGTCGAAGCAGGCGCCAAGGAAGTCGATGAAGACCTCATGCTGGATGCGCTGATGTTCGGTCATGAAAAAGTTAAAGAACTCTGTGAATTTGAGGAACAGATCATTGCCAAGGTCGGCAAAGAGAAGATGGAAGTCGTCCTCTATGAGATCGATCCGCGCGTCAAGGATTATGTCAATGCCAATGGCAAGGTCAGACTTGAAGAAGCTGTTTCGATCCACGACAAGCTGGAATCATATGCCGCTCAGGAATCCATCACCAACGAGATGAAGGAACACTTCGCTTCCAATGAAGAACTGAGCGAAAAAGAATCCGATAAACTGGTCAAGCAGACAGGCGAATACTGTGAACAGATCATCGCCGGAGAAGTCAGAAGACTCGTTTCCGAAGAGAAGATCAGACCGGACGGCAGAGCGCTCAACGAGATCAGACCTCTGAATTCACAGGTCGACCTCTTACCGCGTGTCCATGGTTCAGCCATGTTTACCCGTGGCCAGACACAGGTCATTTCCGTAACGACTTTAGGTCCTCTGGGTGATAATCAGATCATCGATGACCTGACGGAAGTCGAAGAAAAGCGTTTCATGCACCACTACAACTTCCCGCCTTATTCAGTCGGCGAAGTCGGCAGGATGGGTTCTCCAGGCAGAAGAGAGATCGGTCACGGCGCTCTTGGCGAAAGAGCACTGCTCCAGGTCCTTCCTTCAGAAGAAGAATTCCCGTATGCGATCAGAACAGTTGCTGAAGTCGTGGAGTCCAACGGTTCAAGCTCACAGGCTTCGATCTGTGCAGGCACCATGTCGCTGATGGCAGCCGGTGTTCCGATCAAGGCTCCGGTCGCAGGTGTTGCGATGGGTCTGATCACGACTGGTGATAATTACTCGATCCTGACAGACATCCAGGGTATGGAAGACCACTATGGCGATATGGACTTCAAGGTTGCAGGCACCAGAGAAGGTATCACTGCTCTGCAGATGGATATCAAGTGCAAAGGCATCACAAGAGAGATCTTCAAGGAAGCTCTCGCTCAGGCTCATGAGGGAAGGATGCAGATCCTTGACAACATGGCTACAGCGATCGCTGAACCGAGAAAAGAAGTCAGCCAGTATGCACCTAAGATGGTCACTTTCATGATCCCGACTGACAAGATCAGAGAAGTCATCGGTACAGGTGGCAAGGTCATCAACGATATCATCGAGAAATGTGATGATGTCAAGATCGACATCGACGATGACGGCAAGGTCGTGATCTATCATACTTCCAAGGAAGCGATCGAGAAGGCTAAAGCGATGATCGATGAGATCACCAAAGAAGCAAAGGTCGGCGAGATCTATGATGCGACTGTCGTCAGACTTGAGAAATTCGGCGCTTTCGTTGAACTGTTCAAGGGAACTGACGCACTGCTTCATGTTTCCAAGATCAAACATGAAAGAGTCGATAAGCCTGAAGATGTTCTGAAGATCGGTGACAGGATCAAAGTCAAGGTCATGGAGATCGATGAAAAGGGCAGAGTCAACGTTTCCGCAAAGGAACTGCTGCCTAAACCAGAGAAGCAGAACAAGAAAGAAAATAAGAAAGAAAACAAGAAAGAAGCCAAGACTGAAGAAGCTCCTGAAGAGAAGAAAGAAGAAAAGAAAAAGACTTTCGGTGAGATCAGGTTCTTCGGCAAAAAAGACTGATAAGAAAACATGGCGATGTCATTGACATCGCCATTTCTTTTTCTGTTTCAGCAGATGATCTCTATATCATGCGGATAGCTGTTGAGGACCTCACAGCCCTCTTCTGTCACGACGACAAGATCCTCGATCCTGCAGCCCAGACTGTCCGGATCATAGATGCCCGGTTCGATCGAGAAGACATTGCCGATCTCGCAAAGATCTTTGAAGGCGGCTGATACATCGCCATATTCGTGATCTTCCAGTCCGATGAAATGCCCCAGTCGGTGGGTGAAGAACCTGCCATAGCCTCCTTCAATGATGATGTCTCTGGCTGTCTTGTCGATATCACAGAGCCTGACACCGGCTTTCACTTTTTCGGTCGCTTCTTCATTGGCTTTGCGGACAAGTTCATACACCTCTTTCCGTTTGCCTTCCGGCGCTTTTTTGTAGAAGAAGGTCCTGGTCATATCGGAACAGTAACCTCTATAGGTGCAGCCCACATCAAACAAAACGGCATCGCCTTCCTGAAGGATCGTATCATCAGGCATGTGATGCGGATTGGCACTGTTCTTTCCGAACGCGACGATCGGAGAGAAGGAGAAACCATCAGCGCCGAGTCTCTTATAGATGTCAAGGCATTTTGATGCGATCTGTTTCTCACTGACGCCTTCATGGATCAGCTTTTTGAATTCCGCCATGGCTGCATCATTGATCTGTGAAGATCTTCTCAGCAGTTCCAGCTCTTCCTTTTCTTTGACCGCTCTGGTCTTGTCGACTGCGAGAGAGCCGTCAACGTAGTCTTTAGCCAGGCCGTATTTCTGCATGGGAAGCAGGAATCTCGCCTGAAAAGTCTTGTCAATGCCAAGGACTTCATCTTTAGAAATATATGACGACAGGAGCTCATTGAGGTCATCGCCGTCGGCATAACTGACGATCTTTAGACCTTCTATCTCCTGCATAGGGAAGAGGATGTTCAGAAACAGGACAGGATCCTGCCCGCGCTTGAGCAGCAGGCCCAGGAATCTTTCACCGGGATAGATCATCTCACCGCACAGGTATCTGATCGCCATCGGATCGGACACCAGAACGGCATCGGCGTTTTCAAGTCTGCTGAGGACATTTGTGATTCTTTCTTTGTTCATGAGATGCTCCTTTTTTCAGGTTCTCGACCTACATAGTATTATAATAGAAATATGCGAATGAGGAAAAAGAAATGGGTGCCTTCATTTCTTGAAAATGAGAAAGAATATCTGATCGAAGACCTGAACGGATTCAGGACCGAGAAGCCGCTGTATATCGAGATCGGCATGGGAATGGGCGATTTCATCACACAGTCAGCAGCTCTGCACCCTGAGATCTTCTATGTGGGACTCGAAAGGGAAGAGACCTGTGTTGCCAGAGCGATCAGAAAAGCCCGGGATCTTGCGTTGAACAACTTCAAAGTGATACTGGCAGATGCGATGAACATCGAGGAACTCTGCGAAGAGAACAGTCTCGACCTGATCTATCTTCATTTTTCGGATCCCTGGCCAAAGAAGCGCAATCACAAGAGAAGACTCACATATCCGCCTTTCCTGAAAAGCTATGCCAAGGTCCTGAAGGATCAGGGCATCCTGGTCCTGAAGACAGATAATGAAGGCTTCTATGATGACTCCCTGACATATTTCGAGGCTTCTGAGTTCAGACTTCTTGATGTCAGCAGAGATTATCATGCGCAAGGTGAGCCGATGACGGCGTATCAGGCGAAATTTACAGCCGAGGGTAAGCCGATCTACTATGCGAAATATCAGATCGATAAGGTATAATGAGTGAGTATGAAATTGATTAAGAAAGTGGTCGCTGTCCTGCTGGTGCTACTGCTTGTGAGCGGCTGCACTTCCAGCAAGCGTTTTACAGCATATACTATCTATCCGATCGGCTATCTATTGAACAGGATAGGCGGAAACAGGATCGAGGCGGTCTCGATCCAGAACCGCACGCTGGTCCAGTGCGCCAATCTGGTGGATGACTACGAAGAAGTGGTGAAAGATTCTTCCGTCCTTTTCCATATCGGCGATCTGGAACCTTATATGGACCTGTATTCCGACAAGATAAAGGAACTGGGTATCGACCTCTCAGCAGGCGATCTTTCCGTTCTGAACTGTCTTTACGAATACAAGAGATATATGCCGGTCATCGTCAATGGTTCTGTATCCTATGTGGAAGGGCCATACTATGAAGGCGATGTCTTTGCCGATCTGGATACGTACGATCTGGATCCGTTCATCTGGCTTTCTCCAAGCGGCATGTATTGTATGGCAAAGGATGTCTATGAGTATCTTTCCAACAACTATGTCGAGCAGTCTTCCTACTTTACAGAGAACTACAAGCAGGTGGCGGATGATCTGATCGCTCTGGATGCATCCTATCAGGCACTGGCGACAAGGCTCGTCAAGGAAAATAAGAACATCAAGTTCGTCTCCATGACCGGGTCTTTCGGCTGCTGGCAGAAGGACTTCGGTTTTCAGGTCTATCCGGTCTGTCTGTCCAAATATGGAGCTTTGCCAAGCGAGGCGCAGCTTGAGGCGATCAAGAACAGGATCAGAAACGATGACGTGCGTTTCATCGTGTATGAGTCGAACATGACGGATGAGATGCTGAATCTGATGGTCCGTCTGGAAGAGGAGCTTGGGCTCAAGAGGATCACGATGCACAACATCTCTTCTTTGAGCAATGCGCAGATCGAATCCGGAAAAGACTATCTGTCGCTTATGTATGAGAATCTGAGCGTTCTTGAAAGCATTGCTGCTTCCAACAGCAGCAGCACATATAATGAGATCCAGGAGATCCAAACGGAAGGTGAATAGATGAAGCTGTTACTCATAGATGGAAACTCAGTCCTGTTTAGAGCTTTCTATGCGACTTATTACGGGAATATGATGAAGACTTCAAAGGGCGTATACACGAATGCTGTATACGCTTTTGCGAATATGATCAACAAGGCGATCAAGACGATCGCTCCTGATTACTGTGCGGTAGCTTTTGACAAAGGCAAGCATACTTTCCGTCATGATCTGGTCCCGGATTACAAGGCAGGAAGACGCGAGACACCGGAAGAACTGGTCCCTCAGTTTCAGCTTGTCAGAGAGATGCTGGAGGCTTATGATCTGCCTTATTTTGAATTCGATTCGATCGAAGCGGACGACATCATCGGTTCTCTTGCTAAAAAGTACAATATTGAAACTTGTATCCTGTCTTCGGACAGAGACATGCTGCAGCTGATCGATGATACGACCAGCGTTTATGTCATGCGCAAGGGCATGTCGGATATCGCAAAGATGGATGAGGCGGCTTTGAAAGATGAATACGGGCTCAAGCCTTACCAGATCATCGATTACAAGGGTCTTGCCGGTGATAAATCAGACAACATCAAAGGTGTTGAGGGCGTTGGCGACAAGACAGCTGTCAGGCTGCTGAACGATTATGATACCTGTGAAGGGATCTATGAACATATCGATGAGATCAAAGGAAAGCTGAAGGAAAAGCTGATCAGGGACAAGGAATCCTGTTTCATTTCCAAACAGCTGGCCACGATCAAGACCGATGTCGATATCGAAGGGGATCTCGATGATCTGAAGCTGCACATCAATGAAAAAACGAGGAATGATTTCTTTGAAAAGTATGAGATGTATTCTCTGATCAGGAAGATCGAAGAGCCTGAGAGGGAGGAAGAAAAGAAAGCTCAGATCGTAAAACAGATCTCGGCATCGCTTCTGGATGAGGCGCTGATCTTCTTTGTTTCCGATGAATTCTCCTACTATGAGAGAAAGATCTACGGTGCCTGTTTCGCCAGAAACGGTGAACAGGAATATATCAGTCTGGATGATCTGAAAAAGGACGAGGAAGCACTGGCGTATCTGGATTCCGATCGCAAGAAGATCGTGTTCGATCTGAAAGCCATCAGACATGCCTTGGATCACAACGGCATCAGTATCGGCAAAAATACCGATGACATCTTTCTCATGTGCTTCCTTTCAAACAACTACAATTCCGATCTTTCTGCCATCATCATGAATTATGGAGGCGGTCAGGTCAAAGAACTCAAAGAGCTTTTCGGAACGGAGAAAAAGCCTCTGGAAGTGTCTGAAGAGAACATTGCCATCTATGGCAGCGATGTCGCCGCTGAACTGATCAGGATCTATCCGAAGGTCCTGAAAGAGCTCGAAGAAAAGCAGATGAAAGATCTCTATGAAGATATCGAACTTCCTTTGGTCGATGTCCTTTATGAAATGGAAAAAGAAGGCGTCTATTGTGATGAGAAAGAACTGGATGAGATCGCATCGCAGACAAAGGAGAAGATCGATGTCCTTGAAAGAAGGATCTACGATTCCATTGGACATGAATTCAATATCGCTTCGACAAAACAGCTTGCACAGGTCCTTTATGATGAGCTGGATCTTCCGGATCTGAAAAAGGGTTCCACCAATGCTGAAGTTTTGAATAAGCTCATCGATTATCATCCGGTCGTATCGGACGTCCTGGAATATCGCAAGTTCACGAAATTGTATTCGACGTATGCGGAAGGGTTGAAGAAGTATATCGGTCCTGATGGAAAGATCCACACGATCTTTTCGCAGATGATCACGCAGACGGGCAGACTGTCCAGCTATGATCCGAATCTGCAGAACATCTCGGTACGTGATGAAGACGGCAAAGAGATCCGCAAGGCTTTCAAGCCTTCGAAAGGCAACGTGCTGATCAGTTCTGACTATTCTCAGGTCGAATTGAGAGTGCTGTCTTCTTTGGCTGACGAAGAGAAGATGATCGATGCCTTCAACAGCGGTATCGATATCCATACCAAGACGGCAATGGATGTATTCGGATTGAAAAGGGAAGAAGTGACCGATCTTGTCAGAAGACATGCCAAAGCTGTCAATTTTGGCGTGGTCTATGGGATCTCCGATTTTGGTCTGGCCAATCAGACGCAGCTTTCTTTCAAAGATGCACGCAAATTCATCGATGATTATTTTCTGACGTACCCGAAGATCAGAGAGTATCTGGATGCGCAGGTCGATTTCTGTCAAAAGAACGGTTATGTCAAGACGATGCTCAACAGGCGCCGCTATATCAATGAGATCAACGACCGCAACTACATGATGAGGGAATTCGGCAAGAGAGCGGCGATGAACGCCGGCATACAGGGATCTGCTGCCGACCTGATCAAGATCGCCATGGTCAGAGCCGCTGCTAAGCTTAAAGAGGAGAAGATGAAGGCCAAACTGATCCTTCAGGTCCATGATGAACTCATTTTTGATGTTCCTGAGGATGAAGTTGAAAGAATGAAGGAAATGATCCCCGAGATCATGATGAACGCATATCATATGAAGACAAGACTTGACTGTTCTTTGGCGATCGGCAAGGACTGGTATGAGGCCAAGTAATGCCGGAACTTCCTGAAGTTCAAACCGTCCTTGATACACTGGCGTATCAGATCAGGGATGCGCAAATAAAAGATATCTCCATCCTTTGCAAGAAGATCATCGATGAAGACGAGGATGTTTTTAAGAAAACTCTGATCGGCCAGCACTTCCGTGATTTCAAAAGAAGAGGAAAATATCTGCTTTTTGAAATGGATGATGTGACGTTGGTCTCTCATCTCAGGATGGAAGGCAAATATTTCATCCTCGATGATGGTGTTCCGCTCAACAAACACGATCATGTGATCTTTGATCTTGAAGACGGAAGGCAGCTTCGCTATAACGATGTCCGTAAGTTCGGAAGGATGGAACTGATGAAGAAAGAAGAAGATTATAAACAGTTCAGGGATCTGGGACCTGAACCTTTCTGGGATGCGTTTTCTTTGCCATACTGCCGTGATTATCTGAATAAGAAGAGGATCCCGATCAAGGAAGTCCTTCTGGATCAGAGTTTCGTTGCCGGTATCGGCAACATCTATGCCGACGAGATCCTTTTTGCCATCGGCGTGAATCCGAAACGCAAAGCGAATGATCTTTCTGATGACGAGATAAGGAACCTGATCGACAAGACCCGTCTCATTCTGAATGCGGCGATAGAAGCGGGAGGAACGACGATCCGTTCCTATACTTCTTCACTGGGTGTGACAGGGCGTTTTCAGATGTCGCTGCGTGCCCATGCGATGGAAGTCTGTCCGGTCTGTTCATCGAAGATCAGGAAGATCAGAGTGGGTGGACGCGGTACCTATTATTGTGAGGTCTGTCAGAAAAGATGAAGATCGCGATCACGGGCTCGATCGGTTCGGGCAAAAGCATGGTCTGTCAGTATCTGGCTTCTAAGGGCTATGATGTTTTTGACTGCGACTATGAGAACCGGAAACTGCTGGAGAAGGACCAGGAAGGCTATCTGCGTATCAAAGAGGCCTTTCCCGACTGCTTTGATGCGCAAGAGCTGAACAAGAAGAAGCTCGCTTCGGTGGTCTTCAACGACGAGGAGGCCAGAAAAGAGCTGGAGGGGATCATGCATCCTCTGATCCTGAAGAGACTTTTTGAAAGAGAGGATGACCCTTTGTTTGCGGAGGTCCCGCTTCTTTTTGAAGTTGATTGGGATGTCTATTTCGATCACAACCTTCTGGTTGTGACAGACTATGATCTTCTGATCGAAAGACTTCAGGAAAGAGGCCTCAGTGCGAAAGAGGCGATGGAACGTCTGAATGATCAGATGAGCGTAGAGGAAAAAGCCAAAAGAGCAGATAAAATCATTTATAATAATGGTAGTCTGAATGACCTTTATCAGCTCATAGATGAATGGCTCAATGAATTGAAATGTTAGGAAAAGATTTTTATAAAGCAGAGATCAATGCCGAGATATCAGCAGAGAGATTACGCTCTCTGGTTTTTTTCTATGGGCCATTGATCGGAAATGATGCTCTGGCGATGTATGAATACATGGTCCTCAGGGGCAGCAGTATCGGCTTTCGCGAGATCAATGAACTTCTGATCTCACTGAATCTTTCCATCGATGATTTTGAATTCTATTGCCTGAAACTGAACGAATACAGGCTGCTCAAGACCCTTAGACAGGAGAACCGTTATATCTTCGTCTTCCATAATCCGATGGAGATCAGACAGTTCATCAAAGATGATATCCTGGTCAGAGATTTTATACTTAAGACTTCTGGGGAACACTACCAGGATCTGATCGCTGACATCCAGGTCGAAAGCGATCACAGCGGTTTTGAAGATGTTTCTCAGACTTTATCCCTTGATTCGCTCAGGAACTGGAAAGCCGATGATGAATCCTATCTCAAGAGAAGCAATGAACAGACTTTCGAATTCAATACGCTTTTTGATGTCAATGTCTTCCTGAAAGATATTTCGACCAACCTTCTTCCGATGCGTTTCAGGACCAGAGAAAATCTGAAAGAGATGGCCGTTCTGGCTGATCTTTACAACATTTCTTATGACAAGATGCGGACTTTCCTGCCGCGTGTGGCAAGCATCGATTCCAACGAATTCGATCTGAAAGAACTGCGTTATCTTTGCATGAGGGCCAAAAGTGATTACAAGGCCGTTGAAGGCGACAGGTATGACGTTCCATGCGTGAGCTTCCTGATGTCTATGCAAGAGGGCAAGGAAGTGACGGATTATGATAAGAAGATCATATACAATCTGGCCAACAAGTATCACCTGGTTCCACCGGTCATCAACGTCCTGCTGGCACATGGATTGAAGAACTGCGATAACCGTTTGATCGAGAATTACCTCTATCCGATCGCTTCTGATCTGCACCGCAACGATGTCAGGACATCAAAAGATGCACTGCAGAGGCTTTCGAGACCGTATAATAAGAATAAAGATGAAGATAAGCTTCCTGTCTATGACGACAGCGGCAATAAGATGATGTCCGCTTCTCAGGAAGAGGAACTGCTTAAACTGATGGGCAAGAAATGACGAAGACCGAGATGATCAGAGAAGACGCATACCTTTCACGGTTTGCTGAAGATGAATCATTCGTGCAGGAACATCTGGGCACATTTTTAAGAGTGCTTTCTTCACGCAAAAAATGCGAAGGATGTCAGGGATTGGCCCAGTGCAGTCAGCCTTCGGTCGGTGAAAGACTGTGTCTGTCCAATGACGGCGTACTGATCGAGGAGATCGAATACTGTGAATTCGCTTTGAAAGCGCGGAGTTCGCAGTCGGTTTTAGACAGATACATGTATTGCGATGTGGCAAAGAATCTGGCAGACCTCGATCTGAACAACGTCCGATATGCTCCGGAGCAGAAGCAGCTCTATCTCGCACTGGCAGCCATCCTTTATGAAAAGAGCGACAGAGGTCTCTACATCTGCGGAGATCTGGGTGTCGGCAAGACTTATCTGTGCACGGCTCTTGCCAACTCTCTGGTCAAGAAAGGCAAGAAGGTCGCTTTTGTCAAGGTCTCCAATTTCTTCAATGAGATGAAATCTTATTTCGGTACGGCGTCAGAGATGATCGACCGCAATATCTCGATCCTGAAAAACGCCGGGTATCTCTTCCTGGATGATATCGGTTCTGAGACGGTGTCGGAATTTGTAAGAGACGATATCCTCTTCAGGATCCTGGATCACAGGATGGAGAATTCTCTGATCACGATGTTCACTTCCAATCTGAACAAAGAGGAACTGCTGAAACACTATCAGTATGACCGCAAGGAAAAATCAAATCTGATGAATGCCAGAAGACTTCTGGAAAGAATAGATATACTCAGTGATAATTTCGTATTATCAGGTCAAAATATGAGGAGGGGATGATCATGTTGAGAAAGATCGGCGTATTGACTTCAGGCGGAGATTCGCCTGGTATGAATGCGGCTATCAGGGCCGTCACCAGAACAGCTTTAGCTAACGGGATCGAAGTAGTCGGTATCCACGATGGATACAAGGGGCTGGTCGAGGGGCTTTATGAACCTTTCAACAAGCATTCCGTTTCCGAGACGATCGCCAGAGGCGGTACGATCCTTGGCTCAGCAAGACTGCCGGAATTCAAGGATGAAGAAGTCCTGATGAAAGGCGTCAACAAGCTGAAAGAGAACAGCATCGATGCGGTGGTCGTGATCGGCGGAGATGGCACATACCGCGGCGCGGATGCGTTGACCAGACATGGTGTGAATTGCATCGCTTTACCGGGCACCATCGATAACGATATCGAAGGGACCGATTATACGATCGGCTTCGATACGGCTTTGAACACGGTCGTCGAATGTGTTGATAAGCTCAGAGATACATCCAATTCCCATCACCGCTGCTCGGTCGTCGAAGTCATGGGCAACCGCTGCGGTGACCTGGCTATTTATTCCGGCATCTCCTGCGGTGCTGAGATCCTGATCACACCGGAGACCGGATACGATGAAGAAGCCGTATTGGAAAAACTCAGATATCTGGAGAATCAGGGCAAGAATCACGCGATCGTCATCGTTTCAGAGAAAGTGTGCGATGTCAAATCGCTGGCTGACAAGATTTCCCGCGTCACCGGTTTTGCCGGAAGAGCCACGATCCTGGGCCACATTCAAAGAGGCGGATCGCCCAGCCCTTCAGACAGAGTCCTGGCTTCAAGGATGGGCGCCAAAGCTGTTGAGCTGCTGGTCGCCGGTATAGGCGGACACTGTGTCGGCATCAGGAACAACGAGATCGTTTCCATGCCTATCGAGGAATGTGTCTCGATGCCTAGAAGCAGCCGCAAAGCTTTCTACAGGCTCTTTGACAGACTGGTCTAAATAGAAAAACAGCCGCGGTCCTGTACAGGATCGCGGCTTTTATTATGCTTGTCAGTCTTTCTTGAGCGCATCGACGTGATTCAGGATGACCGGGATCACGATCGGGTTGCGGTTGGTCTTTTCGTAAAGGAATGGTTCCAGAGTGTTCTTGATGCAGTTCTTCAGATCTCCGAAAGTGACCTTCTGACGCATCGCGTTTCGAAGCGCTTCATAGACCAGGGATTCCGCTTCCCTGATCATGGTCTGTGATTCCTTGAGATAGACGAAGCCTCTGGATACGATGCCTGGTTTGCACAGGATCTTGTTGCTTCGGGAATCGATGCAGACGACGACTGCGACCAGTCCGTTGTCGGCGAGGATCTTACGGTCTTTGAGAACAGAAGTCGAAAGTCCGGAAATATCGTTGCCGTCGACATAGATCGCATCGGTCTGTATCCTGGTGTTGGAACGATAGACTTCTCCCTCATGCAAGACCAGCGCGTCGCCGTTGGCGCAGATGAAGCAGTTTTCTTTCGGGATCCCTGTCTCGACTGCGGAATCCGCATGTAGCTTCAGCATCTTGTATTCGCCATGCATGGGCATGAAGTACTTCGGTTTGATCAGTTGCAGCATCAGTTTCTGTTCCTCTTTGGATGCATGTCCTGTCGTATGAAGCGAGGACAGGGCTTTGTTTTCAAGGACTCTTGCACCGTTGCGCATCAGCTGATTGACGATTCCGCCGATATTGAGGGCATTGCCGGGGATCGCACTTGAGGAGAAGACGACGGTATCTCCAGGAATGATCTTGACGTATTTGTGGGATCCGTTGGCGATCCTGCTGAGGGCTGCCAGAGCTTCACCCTGTGAACCGGTACATATGATACATAGTTTCTCCGGTGGATACTGGTTGACCAGTTCCGGCGAGAGGAAGGTATCCTCTGGAACATCGATCGTTTTCATCTGTTGTCCGATCTCAACGACATTTTCCATGGATCGTCCGAATACGACGACTTTGCGTCCGCATTTCTGTGCCGCTTTGATGATCTGTGCCAGACGATTGACATTGGATGCGAAGGTAGAGATCAGGATCCTGCCGCTCGTCTTGCGCATGATGTCATTGATCGCTGCTGCGACCTGTTTCTCTGAGATCGAGAATCCATCCACTTCGGCGTTGGTTGAATCAGACATCAGCAGAGTGACACCGGCTGCGCCGATATAGGCCATCTTCTGATAGTCGGAGTTTTGTCCGACCGGTGTCAGGTCGAACTTGAAGTCGCCGGTCTCGACGATCCTGCCGTTTGGCGTGTTGATCAGGACGCCCAGGGAATCCGGTATCGAGTGAACGGTATTGAAGAACCCGATACGGAAATGATCGGTCTGTACCGAAGAATCGCAGTCTATTTCGATGACTTGCGTATTGGCAAGTCTTCTTCTTTCAGATAGTTTCTTTTCGATCAGTGCCTTGGCAAAGCGAGGTGCATAGATCTTTTTGATCGGGCAGGCTAAAAGCAGGAACGGGATGCCGCCGATATGATCTTCATGGCCATGGGTGATGATCAGAGCCTTGACTTTGTCTTTATTCTTTATGAGATGTGTGTAATCCGGGATGACATAGTCGACACCCAGCAGTTCATCGTCAGGAAACTTGACACCGGCATCGATGACGATGATCTCATCGTCGTGTTCAAAACAGTACATGTTTTTGCCGACTTCACCGAGTCCACCGAGGGCATAGACCAGAGTATCGTTCTTCGGGTCATAATTCGCACCGCTGTAGGCACGCGAAGAACTGTATTCGCCCGGACTAAAATGCGTAGTGAAATTGTTCATTTAACCTCCATATGCTTACATATATGAATGATATGTTTTGTTCTGTTTAGTATGTAAATATTCTAAACGAAAGAGCCGATTTAATCAATAACCAGTGTATCAGGCTGCGTATAGAATGGATCTGCTGTGTTGATATGGTCGTAGAAAAGGATCCCTTTGAAGTGATCGAGTTCATGCTGAAGGACGATGGCGAGGTATCCTTCGGCTTTGATCAGGATCTCTTTATTTTGTAAAGCATCGTAGGCTTTGACTTTGACTCTTGCGGACCGATAGACCAGACCTTCATGTTCCTCAACGACGGAAAGACAGCCTTCACCAGCTGCCAGACATGCCTTTTCAACGGAATTGGATACGATCTTGGGGTTGACGAGCGCGTATTCGCAGGTCTTGTTTCCTTCCTCGTCTTTGATGATGATGGCAGTCATCTTCTTGGGGATGCCGATCTGTATGGCGCTGATGCCGACTGCCGGTCTCAGATTCTCTTTCTTCGCGATCTCTTCGTTCGTGGAATCGTCTACATATTTGAGCATCTGCATAAGGATCTCTCTGTCTTCATCGGACAAAGGCAAAGCGACATCAGCAGATTTTCTTCTGATCAGTGGATCATCATCTTTGATTATTGTGTCGTTGTTTATCAGCATAGCATTATTATAATACCACAATTGTTGTGATAAAATGATTTTATGTCCAAGAGAGGGAAAATATCCTTTGGTGATAAACGTATCGCTTTTGCGGCACTGGCTTTGCTGGTATTCGGTTCTCTGATGATCGCTTCAGCCGAGATGGGCAACAGCGCCGGAGATGCTTCCTATCTGACAGGAGTCATCACCAGACAGCTCATCTATGGTGCGGCAGGCCTTGTCGCATATTTCTTTCTGATGAATTTCCCCGCCCAGAATATCCGTTTATTCTTAGCCTGGGTCTTTTATTTTGGCATCATGGCAGCACTGATCGCCTGTCGTTTCTTCGGTCAGATCAACGGCGCCTACGCCTGGATCTGGATCGGCAGCGGGGCTACGATACAGCCTTCGGAATTCGCGAAGGTCTTCATGATCATATTTGCCTGCCGGCTTCTGGGCAGAGATCAGAAAGAGAAGAACACGAGCAGATTCTGGACTTATGCTGCTGCGACCCTGGTCTACACTTTTATCATCCTCGTCATTCAGCACGACCTGGGTTCGGCGGTCGTGCTTTTCGTCATGTGCTACTGCATGGCGATGCTCGCGCCGTATAAGGAACTGAAAAAACACAGAAGGTGGATGACTCTTATCGTCTTAGGGGTCGTCGCACTGGCTTTGATCGTTCTGTCTCCGCCTGTTACGGAGCTTCTCAAGAAACATGCGGACAACTATATGGTCGGCAGATTCCTTGCAGCTGCCGATCCGTTCCTTTACCAGTATGACAACGGCTATCACATCATCATGTCTCTGGTGTCCTTTGCCAATGGCGGTCTTTTTGGCTTGGGTTACGGCAATTCCATTCACAAGTATATGAATTTCCCGAACCCTTCAAACGACTTTATCCTGCCTGTCATCGTCGAGGAACTTGGCATCGTCGGCTTTGTCGGACTTCTCGTCCTGTACGGTTTGCTTCTGTATCCGATCATTTCTGCTTCGCTCAGAGCGCAGAGGACCGTTTCAAAGATGGCCCTGCTGGGTGTCTTCATGTATTTCATCCTGCACTTCATATTGAATGTTGGCGGTGTCAGTGGTCTCATTCCTCTGACCGGTGTTCCGCTTCTGATGATCTCATCGGGCGGATCTTCCCTGATGGCTTCGATGGCTTCTCTCGGCCTTGCTCAGAATGAACTGGTCAGGATCAGAAAGGAAAATGATGCTGAGGATCATCGCGGGTAAATACAAGAGGACCCCTTTGAAGACACTGGAAGGGGAGGATATCACCAGGCCGACGAGAGATATGGTGAAAGAGGCGCTCTTTTCTTCTATCACGATCTGGTCCGATACGAAGTTTCTGGATCTTTTTTCCGGCTCCGGTGCAATTGGACTGGAGGCTCTTTCGAGAGGTGCGGAGGATGTGGTTTTCAATGATGCCAACAGAGAGGCCGTGAAGATCATCAGGTCCAATCTGGACAAGGTCAAAGAGGAGCGGATCGTCTACCAGCTGGATTATAGGGATTGCCTGAAAAAGGTCGGGGACTATGGATTTGACTATATTTATTGCGATCCCCCTTACGCCTTTGAAGAGTATGAACAGATCTTTTCTTATATCGATGAATACGATGTTTTGAAAGATGACGGTGTGGTCATCGTCGAAGTCAGAAAGGACAGGGATCTGGACGAAAGGTATAATGATATATATAGATATAAGGAAAAAAGATACGGAATCAATAAGCTCTTATATTATAGAAAAGGAGAGAATCAATGATCAAAGCCATCTATCCGGGCACTTTTGATCCGATCACGGTCGGACATCTCGACATCATCCTTCGTTCAGCCAAGATCTACGACAGACTGATCGTTGCCGTCATGGAGAATCCGGCGAAGAGATGTACTTTCAGCAAAGAAGAAAGGAAGCGGATGATCGAGAAATGCATTGCCGGTATCGACAATGTCGAGGTCGTCATCGGCGAAGGCCTGACAGTCAATCTGGCGGACAGCTATGAATGCAATATCCTGGTCAGAGGTGTCAGAGCCGTATCGGATTATGAGTCAGAACTGGCTCTCGCCACGGCGAACCTGGGCCTGAATCCGAATGTGGAAACGGTCTTCATGGTATCGAAGCCGGAATTATCCTTTCTGTCTTCGTCGATCGCCAAGGAGATCGCTTCTTTCAACGGCGACATCAGTGACTACATTCCGGGACCTATCATCAAGGAGGTCTCAGAGAAGCTTTACAGATGACCAGGCGAGGTCATCTTTTATTTTTGCAATTAATTAGCACTAATAGGTTGACAGTGCTAAATGATTGTTGTATATTATTTTTAGCAAAGGGTAAACCAGAGTGCTAAAAGGAGGTGGCTGTATGGCATTGACACAACGAATGGTCGAAATACTCAAAGCGATAGTCGATGAATTCGTTTCTACGGCGGAACCGGTCGGTTCCAAGACACTGGTCGAGAAATACGGTCTGCCGTACTCCAGTGCAACGATACGCAATGATATGGCGACTTTGGAGTCTCTGGGTTATCTGGAAAAGCCGCATACTTCAGCCGGCAGGATCCCTTCCAACAAGGGCTATCAGTACTACTGCGAACATTTGCTGAAGAAGGATATGGATGAGGAAGTCAAATATGCCTTATCCAATATATTTGATCGCCGCAGTGCGAATATCGAGGATGCGATCAAGGAATCCTGCAAGATCGTTTCGGAAATGACCAATCTAGCCACAGGTATGTTGGGGCCGGATGCGAAGAACCAGACGCTGGAACACATCAAAGTGTTCCAGATCGATCCCAAGACCGCAGTCTGTGTCTTCATCACGAACACCGGCTATACTGAAAACAAGACCTTCAATTTTGCGGAAGAGGTCACAGTCGAGGATATCGAGACTTGTACGGATATCCTGAATGACCGTTTGAGAGGCACACTGATCTCCGAACTTCCTGAAAAGCTGGAGTCGCTGAAACCGATCCTGACGAAGTCGGTACATCGTTTTGAGATGCTGTATAACGCTTTTGCCGGAGCCTTCGTCAAATTTGCTTCGGAAACGCTGTATTTCAATGGCACTTCAAACATGATGTATCAGCCTGAATATGCGGATGTCGAAAAGCTGAAACAGCTGACGAAATTCTTCGATGATTCAAAACTGTTCAGGAGTCTGATCGACAGACAGACCGGCAGCAATGATGTGATCGCCGTGACGCCAAAGGGCACGGAACTGGTATGGAAAGATGATATCGCCATCGTTTCCAGTGAGATAAGGATCTCCGAAAATCCGGATGACAACGCACGTCTGATGGTCGTAGGACCGAGAAGGATGGAATACAACCGGGTCGTCAATCTTCTGGATTTCATCTGTAAGGAGATCGAGGATATGTTTCATTAGAAAGGAGCTTTATGGCTGAAGAAAAAAAAGAAGATATAAAGGAAACAGTTTCTGAAGAAGAGACGAAGGATGAGGCTGAAGAGCTCGTTGAAGGATCTGCCAGTGAAGATGAGACAGAGGATGATCTTGAAGAAGAGGTCGTTGAGGATCTGAATGAGGATTCCGAGATCGACAGACTGCTGAAAGAAGTGGACAGGCTCAAGAACGAATATGCGAGAGCTTATGCCGATACGGAAAATCTGAAAAAGAGGCTGATGGCGGAAGCGGAACAGACGCGTAAATACCGCATACAGAGTTTCGCAAGAGAGATCCTTCCGGTGATCGATAATCTGGAACGAGCTCTGGCAACGGATGTCCATGAGAGCGATGAAAGCTTCAAGAAGGGTGTCCAGATGACTTACGATCAGCTGATCGCCGCTCTGAAGAACGAAGGCGTCGAAGTGATCGATTGTTTGAATAAGCCTTTTGATCCGAATCTCGAGCAGGCGATCATGCAGGAAAAGAAAGAGGACATGGATCCAGGCATCGTCATCGAGATACTTCAGAAAGGTTATATGTTGAAAGATAGGATATTGAGACCTGCAATGGTCAAGGTCAGTGAATAAAGGAGGATCTGATTATGAGCAAAATTATAGGTATTGACTTAGGTACGACAAACAGCTGCGTTTCCGTTATGGAAGGCAAGGAAGCTAAGGTCATCACGAATCCGGAAGGAAATCGTACGACTCCTTCTGTCGTCGCTTTCAAAGACGGTGAGATCATCGTCGGTGATGCGGCAAAAAGACAGGTAGTTACAAATAAGGATTCTGTTTCTTCCATCAAGAGACTGATGGGTTCGAATGAGAGAGTCCATGTGAACAACAAGGATTATACTCCGCAGGAGATCTCAGCAATGATCCTTCAGTATATGAAGAAATATGCCGAGGCTTATCTGGGTGAGCCGGTCACAAAGGCCGTCATCACTGTTCCTGCATACTTCAATGACGCACAGCGTCAGGCGACGAAGGATGCCGGAAAGATCGCCGGTTTCGATGTCGAGAGGATCATCAACGAACCGACAGCCGCAGCTTTGGCTTTCGGTATCGATAAGACCGATAAGGAAATGAAAGTCCTCGTATTCGACCTGGGCGGCGGTACGTTTGATGTTTCCATCCTGGATCTGGCAGATGGCACATTCGAGGTCCTCGCTACCGCTGGTGACAACCATCTGGGTGGTGATGATTTCGATAACGTCCTGGTAGACTGGATGGCGGATGAATTCAAGAGAGAACATCACGGCATCGATCTGAAGGCTGACCGTATGGCGCTTCAGAGACTGAAGGAAGCCGCTGAAAAGGCAAAGAAGGATCTGAGCTCCATGGTTCAGACACATATCTCTCTGCCATTCGTTTCCGCTGATGAATCAGGTCCTCTGCATCTGGATATGGATCTGACAAGAGCGAACTTCGATAAGATGACCAAACACCTGGTCGATCGTACAGTCGGACCGGTCAGACAGGCTCTCAAAGACGCAGGCCTGACACCTGGCGACATCGATGAAGTCCTGCTCGTCGGTGGTTCCACAAGGATGATCTCTGTTCAGGAAGCTGTCAAGGCTGAACTGGGCAAGGAACCTAACAGATCTGTCAACCCGGACGAAGTCGTTGCCATGGGCGCAGCGATCCAGGGCGGTATCCTGATGGGCGATAACCCTAACGACGTATTGCTTCTGGATGTCACTCCGCTGTCATTGGGTATCGAGACTTTGGGTGGCGTCATGACGACTCTGATCCCAAGGAACACGACGATCCCGACACAGAAGTCGCAGATCTTCTCTACCGCTGCAGATAATCAGCCAGCTGTCGACATCCATGTCTTGCAGGGTGAAAGACCGATGGCTGCAGATAACAAGACTCTGGGCAACTTCCAGCTGACTGGCATTGCACCGGCCAGAAGAGGTATCCCTCAGATCGAGGTCACTTTCGATATCGATGTCAATGGTATCGTCCATGTTTCAGCTCTGGATAAAGGCACGAACAAGAAACAGGAGATCACGATCACCAACTCCTCCGGTCTGTCCGAAGAAGAGATCGATAAGATGGTCAGAGAAGCTGAAGAGAATAAGGCGGCTGATGACAAGAGAAGAGAAGAGATCGAATTGAGGAACCGCGCTGAAGGTTTCATCGCCCAGATCGACCAGCAGCTCGAGACAGACAACGCCAATGTGACGGAAGATCAGAAGGCACAGGTCAAGTCCTTGCGCGATGAGCTTCAGACGATGCTGGACAACAATGACTACGATCATCTGAAGTCCAAACTCGATGAGCTTGAAAAGGCTGCTCAGGCTATGGCTGAGGCCATGTATCAGCAGCAGGCTCAGGGACAGCCGGGTGCTCAGAATTTCGGCGGTGGCTATAACACGAACAATAACGGCGGCAACAACGATGACGATGTCGTAGATGCCGATTTCAAGACAAAGTAATCAGTATATAGATATCAGATAGAAAGGGAGGTATTATGGCTGACAAGCGCGATTATTATGAGGTCCTGGGTATATCCAAGTCTGCAAGCGAAGATGAGATCAAAAAAGCTTATCGTAAGTTAGCTAAACAATATCACCCGGATGTGAACAAGGCTCCGGATGCCGAAGCAAAATTCAAGGAGGTCAATGAGGCTTATGAAGTCCTCTCGGATCCACAGAAAAAGGCGACCTATGACCAGTTTGGTCATGCGGGTATGGATGGTTTTGCGAATGGAGGCTATTCTTCGGGCTTTGGCGGAATGAATATGGATGATCTCGGAGATATCTTCTCAGACTTCTTCGGAGGGATGGGAGGATTCTCCGGATTCAATTTCGGCTCAGGAAGCAGTTCTTCCAGAAGGAGCGGTCCTATCAAAGGCGATAACCGTTATATGTCAATGGAGATCGATTTCCTCGATGCTGTACATGGCGTTGACAAGATGATCAATCTTACCGTCGATAAAGTATGTACTTATTGTGACGGCAGCGGTGCTGCGACAAAGTCAGATATCGAGACCTGTCCGACCTGCAGAGGAACGGGCAGGGTCGTCAGACAGTCCAGGACGCCGTTTGGTGTCGTCCAGCAGCAGGGCGTCTGTCCGGATTGCCGAGGTACAGGCAAGCGGATCAAGAAGATCTGTCCGCATTGCGGCGGCAAAGGCTACAACACGGTCAAGGAACAGGTCGAGGTCACGATCCCGGCCGGCATCAGTTCCGGTCAGCAGGTCAGATTGGCCGGTTATGGCGAGCGCGGTGAGAATGGCGGTCCTAATGGAGATCTTTACATTGAGATCAGAGTCAGACCGCACAAGTATTTCACCCGCGAAGGCAATAATATCCACATTGCCGTTCCGATCTCGGCGATCGATGCGACTCTGGGAACGGTGGTCGATGTTCCGACCGCTTATGGGGACGTAGAACTGACCATCCCTGCCGGTACGCAGCCGGGTCAGCAATTGCGCATCAAGGGTTATGGCATCAAGGATCTTAGGACCAAGAATGTCGGTGACCAGTATGTGGAAGTCCAGATCGAGATCCCTAAAAAACTGAGCAGGGAAGAGAAGGAACTCTACGAAAAACTTGCGAATCGCAAGAAAGAGAGCGTATTTGAAAAATTCAAGAAAACTTTTAAGTAGGGAGACCTACTTAAAAAATTGAGAATGATTAGCACTCATAAGTTAGAAGTGCTAAAGGAGGTATATCCATGAATCCTGAGATCATGACAGAAAAACTTCAGCAGATCCTGATGGAGGCGCTGACGGTCTGCAAAGAATACAATCATCCGGAACTGAGTTCCGAACATATGATGGCGGCTTTTCTGCAGAATGATGACATCACAGAGCTCCTGGGAAGTTTTCATACTGATGTGAACAGGCTCGTCAGCATCAATGAGACTTATCTGAACAGACTGCCGGGTTCCGACAGAGCGCAGGAGCCTACAGTCAGCAGGTATGTGGCAAACGCTTATAATGAAGCGCTCAATAAATCTAGACAGCGCAAGGACAAGTATATTTCGATGTTCGATATGTTTATCGCTGTCTTGTTCAACGATTCTGCTGTCTGCCAGGAGATGCGTAAATATTGCCGTTTTTCCCGCACAGATATCGAGGATCGCTATTCCATGGAAAGAGGTGGTACGATGATCAACAATAAAGAAGATGAAAACAATCTCAATCCTTTAAAGAAATACGGAAGAAATCTGGTAGATGATGTCCGAAATGGCAAGATCGATCCGGTCATCGGTCGTGATGACGAGATCAGAAGGGTGATCGAGATCCTTTCCCGTAAAACAAAAAACAATCCGGTCCTGATCGGTGAGCCAGGTGTCGGCAAGACCGCCATCGTCGAAGGTCTTGCATGGAGGATCTTCAACAATGATGTTCCGCTGGGACTGAAAGACAAGGACCTGATCGAACTGGATATGGGTTCTCTGATCGCCGGTGCGAAATACAGAGGTGAGTTTGAGGAACGTCTCAAGGCCGTTTTGAAGGAGATAGAGAACGCTGATGGAAGGATCATCCTGTTTATCGATGAGATCCACAATCTTGTCGGAGCAGGTAAAAGCGAAGGTGCGATGGATGCGGCGAATCTTTTGAAGCCAATGCTGGCAAGAGGTGAACTGAGATGCATCGGCGCAACGACTTTCGATGAATACAGAAAATATATTGAAAAAGACTCCGCTCTGGAGAGAAGATTCCAGAAAGTCTCTGTCGATGAGCCAAGCGTTGAAGATACCGTTTCGATCCTGAGAGGACTGAAGGACCGTTTTGAGGCACATCACGGTGTCAAGATCAAGGATGATGCGATCATCGCGGCAGCGACACTCTCAGACCGCTATATCTCTGATCGTTTTCTTCCGGATAAGGCGATCGATCTGATCGATGAGGCTTGTGCATCGACCCGTGTGGAGATGGATTCCAAGCCGGTCGAACTGGATGAATTATCCAGAAAGATCGATACACTGGAGATCGAGAGGATCTCCCTCAAGAAGGAAACAGAAGATGAAAAGGCGAACAAACGCCTTGCCGAACTGGATAAGGATCTGGAAGAACTGAAAGAAAAGAAAAAGGTCCTGGATGCCAGATGGCTGAAAGAGAAAGATGATCTGAGCAAGATCAAACAGATCAAGGAAGAGCTCGAAAGGGCCAAACTTGCGATGTCGGATGCGCAGAACAATGCCGATTATGAGAAAGCATCCAAACTGCAGTATGAGACCATCCCATCTCTTGAAAGAAGGATCAATGAACTGTCACTTGAAGATGAAGACAGGATGCTGTCGGAAGTCGTCGATGAACAGTCGATCGCCAAAGTGGTCGCAAAATGGACACATATCGATGTTTCTAAGCTGATGTCTTCCCAGAGAGAGAAGCTCCTGCATCTGAAAGATAAATTATCGGAAAGGGTCGTTGGACAGGACAAGGCTCTGGATCTGGTGTCGGATGCGATACTCAGATCGAAAGCCCAGGTGTCTGATACCAATCGTCCGATCGGTTCCTTCATGTTCCTGGGCCCGACAGGTGTGGGCAAGACAGAAGTTGCAAAGGCTCTGGCTGAACAGCTCTTTGACGATGAATCAAAGATCGTAAGGATCGATATGTCGGAGTATATGGAGAAGTTCTCCGTATCTCGTCTGATCGGTGCTCCTCCGGGATATGTCGGTTATGAAGAGGGCGGTCAGCTGACGGAAGCTGTCAGAAGGAAACCTTATTCGATCGTCCTTCTGGATGAGATCGAAAAGGCGCATCCTGATGTCTTCAACATCCTTCTGCAGATACTGGACGATGGCAGGATCACAGATTCCAAGGGTGTGACTGTCGATTTCAAGAACACGATCATCATCATGACTTCCAACCTGGGTTCTCAATTCGCCTTTGAAGAGGATGAAGAAAAGAAACAGAAAGAATATGAAGAGATCGTGAAGATGACATTCAAACCGGAATTCATCAACCGTGTGGATGAAATCATCATCTTCAATCCGCTGGATCAGAATATGATCGAGAAGGTCGCAGAAAAGTTCCTGAATATTCTGAAAAAGAGACTGGCAGAATCGGATATCGAGCTCAGTGTCTCGGAACAGGCTATGAAAAAGATCGTCGAGTGCGGTTTCGATCAGACCTACGGTGCAAGACCGATGAAGCGACATATTCAAAGGGCTGTCGAATCTCTGATCGCCAAGTATCTGCTGGAAAACTATGATGTCAGAAAGATCCTTGTCGATGTGGAAAATGATCAGTATGTGATCAGGAACAATGAATAAAAGGCTTGAGAAAGCCTTTTATTTTGCATGAAAAAAGAACTCATACGAGTCCTCTGTTCGGTCTGATCGTTCAAACAGTACCTAGATCTTTTTGACGTTAGCTGCTTGCGGGCCTTTTGGTCCTTCGTTGACATCGTATTCAACCGGCTGGCCTTCATCCAGTGTTTTGAAACCATCAACTTGAATAGCTGAGAAATGAACGAAAACTTCTTTGCCATCATCTCCAGTGATAAAGCCATAACCCTTAGCGGCATTAAACCACTTAACCTTACCTGTCATTAATTCCCCTTTACTAGCAACAAATAATACTATATGCAATTTTATTTTAAATCAATTTTCAGTATGATGCAATTTTTTTCATAAAATAAGTACTATCTAGGATGAATGATGTACCGTGATAAAAAGAGCATAAATGTAAGAGAATGACCCAAAAAAAACAGAAGAAAACAAGAAAAAAAGAACTTCTTGGTAATTGAGAAGTCTTTTTAGCGGATCTGTTATTCGATTTTATTTACATTTATTTTACATTGTTTCATCAGTGAATGCGATCAGAATATACTGATATAATTAAGACAAGTCAAAGGAGCATTCAATATGAGATATCCTGCATTTCTGAAAGAGAACGCTACGATAGGCATCTGCGCACCAAGCGCGGGTGTGGGAAAGAAGCTGGATCAGTTCATCTTATCCAATGAGGTCCTGGCTTCAAAAGGGTATTCGGTCTATGAGACCGCATCGGTCAGAGTGAACAATGACAGATCTGCCGGAGCAAGAAAGAGAGCCAGAGAACTGGATGAGCTCGTCTTGAATGATGATGTCGATGCGATCATCTGCGCGGCAGGCGGCGATTTCATGCTGGAGATGATGCCGTATGTCGATTTCGATCACATCGATGAGGATCCCAAATGGATCGCCGGCATGTCTGATCCGACCAATCTTTTATTCACTGTCACGACCAAACTTGATATAGCGACACTGTATGGAAGCAACGGCGCCGGATTCACATATCAGAGATCGCGTCCTCAGGAGACCTTTTTCCGTTATCTTCAGGGCGACATCGTCAGACAGAAGTCCTATAACAGATACCGGACTTTTCTGGACGAGATCAACGAGATCAAGGCCTATCATCCGGTGAGATGGGTCAGCAGGAACGAAGAGGTAAAGGCCAGTGGCAGGCTGATCGGAGGCTGTGTAGAGTGTATCGAAAAGCTGATCGGTACTGATCTGGATCACACGAACAGTTTCATCGACCGTTACAAGGAAGATGGCATCATATGGTATTTCGATATCTTCAGCATGTCCTCCTATAATTTCTATCTGACGCTTTTACAGTTCAAAAATGCCGGATGGTTCAGGCACTGTAAAGCCGTGCTGATCGGCCGGGTCTGTTTCCCGAATGTCGAGGATAAAAAGCTGGATTATATCAAGGCTGCCGATAAGGCCTTGGGGAAGATCCCTCATATCTGCGAGATGGATATCGGGCATACGACACCGTATATGACACTGATCAACGGCGCTATGGCAGATGTCTCATATCGGGATGGCAAAGGGTCTATCGGATTCAAATTAAAATAGGACGCAAGTCCTATTTGTTGTTTATGTAGGTGACCAGATCGTTGTAGAAGTTCTGGATGTCGCTTTTCTTTGTCGCCCATGAGCAGACGAATCTGACGATGGTCCGTTTTTCATCATAAGGGCCCCATTTGATGACTTCATAGTTCTGCTGGATCTTTTCGAGGAGTTTGTTATCCAGCACAGGGAAGATCTGGTTGGTCGGTGAGTCGATATACATCGGGATGGCAAACTGGGAGAAGATGTACTTCAAAGCCTGTGCCATGATGTTGGCGTTGCGGGCATTGTCAAGATAGGTCTTGTCTTCCAGCAAGGCGAGGAACTGGACACCGATGACTCTTCCTTTTGCCAGCATGGAACAGTGCTGCTTGATCAGATAACGGAAGTCCGGTTTCAGATCGTCGTTTCTGATGACCATCGCTTCACCCAGGAGGGCACCGTTCTTCGTTCCACCGATATAGAAGATGTCTGTCAGATCGCAGATATCCTTGAATGTGAGATCGTTGCCTGTCGCGACCAGGGCATTTCCCAGTCTTGCACCATCAAGATAAAGGTAGAGGCCAAGCTCTTTACAGGTCTCATAGATATCACTGAGTTCCTGTTTCTTGTAGATCGTGCCGAATTCGGTGGCGTTGGAGATGAAGACCATCTTAGGCTTGACCATGTGCTCATCCGGATGGGACGCGACCACGTTCCTGATCTCTTCCGGTGTGATCTTGCCGTTTCTTCCTTTGACAGAAATGATCTTGTGTCCGGTCGCTTCGACCGCTCCGGTCTCGTGTGTATTGATGTGTCCGGATTCAACACAGATGACAGCCTCATGCGTTCTCAGTGTCGATATCGCAAGAACGTTGCATGGTGTGCCGCCGGTAATGAAATGAACATCGACATCGTCGTGTTCGATCTTCTGTTTGACGATGTTTGCAGCGGCTTCACAGAACGTATCCAGACCATAGCCTGCACTTTGAACATTATTTGATTGGATGAGAGCGCTGAGTACCTTGGGACATGCGCCTTCAGAATAGTCGTTGGCAAATGAATACATAGTGGTGTCCTCTTTTTCTATATATTATAACAATCTGATGTCTTTTCCGTCTCTTAATATGCGTTTTTCTTCAGACAATCTGCTCAAGAGCCTTGATAATGTTTCCCTGGTTAAAAACAGGTCCCTGGCCAGGTCACTGATCGAGCTGACAGTGATCCTTCTTTTATGTTCATGCATGTAATAGAAGAGTCTCTCTTCGGCTGAAGACATCGACAGCAGTCTGATCCTGGTGTTGAGCTGTTTGCCCTGATCAGACAGGATCTTCATATACTCGAGCATAAACTCTTTGTTCGTTTCCAGAAGGTGCAGCAGATCCTGCTTCTTGACCAGGGTGATCGAAGTGTCTGTCTGGGCTATGATGTTGCCTTTATAATATGGCTCTGTTGAGAAGACCAGGTTGTTTCCGAATATCCCTCCCCGGCCCAGGCGGTTATAGATGATCTCTGAACCATCTTCCAGATAGGATATGATGGCGATCTCTCCTTGAGTGATGATGCCGATCTCTTCACACAGATCTCCTTCACGAAATAAAGTCTCTTCTTTATGCAAAGAGACTGTTGAATAAAGATCTTGTTCAACATTTTTCAAGAGATCGAGGATTTCGTTCATAACGTGATCCAAATCACATCTTTTCCTGCTCATATTATATATAATTCCGGAGGGAAGGTGAAATAAATGAAAAAAATAGTAACTGTATTATTCGCGATCTTCATGCTCTGCGCATGCGCAACAAATAAGCAGGAGGAGACTCCCGCACAAGAAGGATCGCTTGTCGATACTTCCGTTTTGACGATCGTCACTCCAAAGGGAGCTCCGGTCCTGGCTTTCTATGATCAGATCGGGAATGAGAACTATACCCGTGTCACTGCGGATGCGATCTCCGCTTTATGGACGGGCAGCGAATCTCCGGATGTCCTGGTCGTCGATCTGACCAGCGGCATCAAGGCGATCGGAAACGGCGCTGAATACAAAGTCGGCGCGATCATCACGTTCGGCAATTTCTATCTGGCTTCTACAGGAAATGATGAAGATGAGACGATGGACAGTGATGACAGGATCGTCCTTTTCGGCAATGAGAACATGCTTCCAAACAAGCTGTGGCACTATCTCTATGGAAACGATTATGATGCATCTCTGCTTTTTGAAGCGGATGCAGGTCAGGCGGCTGCAGCTTTGGCCAGCGGCAATTATTCTGATGGTACTCCTGTCGATTATGTTTTCCTTGCACAGCCGGCACTTTTTGCCTCTTTGAAAAAGAATGAGAAGGCCAAAGTCTATGCGGATATTCAGGAAGTCTACAAGAACAAGTCCGGTCTGGATATGATCCAGGCTGCCGTCTTCATCAGGAACAGTGTCGATGAAGCGACAGGGAACGCATTCCTGAACGCTCTTTCTGACTCCATCGCTGCCGCGATCGCTGATCCGCAGCTTGTCGCAGATGGTCTTTCGGTCTATTCAGATGATGAGGCGACTGCACAGTATGGATTCAATCCGGCCGTCGTGGTCAATGTCTTTAAACAGACCAATGCTTTAGGCAATAACGCGATGGGTCTGGGTTATGCCAAAGCGATCGATATCAAGGATGACATCGACGCTTTCCTGGAGATCTTCGGTATCGGAAAGACAAGTGAAGAGATCTACTTCAAATAAAAGGATCATATTTATCTCGGGTGTAATACTGCTTGCCGCGTTGTGGCAAGCTTTTGCCATTGTGATAGGGCAGAGGACGATGGTCTTTCCCGGTCCGGTGGAATCGTTCAGACATGCTTTCTATCTTCTGGGCAGATCATACACGTATAAATGCATTTATGCAACGATGTCCAGGATGATCGAAGGCTTCCTGATCTCTCTTGTCCTGGGACTGATCTTTGGCGTCATTGCCGGAAACAGACCTGTATTTGAGGAGCTTTTCAGGCCGCTGATGATCGCTTTGCGGGCTGTTCCTACAGCTTCCCTTGTCTATCTTTTCATCGTTCTGGCGGGCTTTAAAAGGGCTCCGGTCTATCTGGTCGTCCTGATCTGCTTCCCGATCATTTACGAAGGTGTCAAGGGCGGGATACAGAATATCTCAAAAAGCCTGATCAATGCAGCGAAGGTCGATGGTGCTTCGTTCTTCAGAAGCAATCTGCGTATCAAGCTGCCGCTGGCATTACCTTATATCATCGTGGCGATGACCAGCAGTTTCTCGCTGTCTTTCAAGATCGAGATCATGGCTGAGGTCATCACGGGATCTTCCAATGCCGGGCTTGGTTCAGCGATACTCGGTGCCCGTTCTTCGGATCCGACGAACATGGTCCCGATCTTTGGATACTCTCTGATCGCTGTCGGACTGATGCTGGTGATAGACCGCATGGGTGACCTGATAAGGAAGAAAATCAATCCAATTGGTTTATAATAGGTAGTGATGAAAAAGAAAAGAAAAGTAGATCGTGTCTCTGTTTCCATCATTGCACTGCTGTCTCTTGCACTGCTGGCTTTGTTTGTCGTCTTTTTCGTGAATTTTGATTTCATAGGCAAAAGATCGATCCATGATGAAGCCAGGACATATAAGACCAGACACTGTCTGGCTTTCTATCCGGATTCAAAACAGGGACTTTCTTTTGTCAAAAACCTGTGCAAGGGAGAGAAGAACGATCCGATCTATGACTATACCCTGATCCCGTATGGCGATTATTATCTGGTCAATTACGGGGCGGATAAGAAATACTTTGCCGACCAGGATTTCGAACCGGTCGTGATCAGTGATGTTTCTGAAGAGGGCCGAAAAGTGATCCTTGATTATCTGCGCTACACCTTCAAGAAGGAGGACCCTGAGAAGTATTATGATCCCGCTTTC
>JAILBD010000242.1 GCA_024681275.1 Erysipelotrichaceae bacterium | reverse complement strand
CGAGCCTGATCTGCTGTTCCTTGCGGTCGATCTCAGCAGAAAGTTTCATCCTCTCATCGCGCCTTAGTTTTAAAGAAGTTGAAAGTTCATCCTTTTTGGCGTAGTTTTCAGAAAGTTTCATGATGACCGTATCAGAAATCGTCTCCTGGTCCTTCATCGGAGCGATGGATGCATAATCAGCTCTGAGTTTTTCGTACCTGGCACGTTTTGAATCGACGATCTGTTCGAGCTGTGCCATGGCGATTCGTTTTTCCATGATCTGGCTTTCAAAGCTCTCCTTCTGCGAATTCAAAAGCGAATAGTTCTTGTTGGCAATGCTGTTTTCAGCTTTGTAGGATACCATATCGCTTTCCAGACGTTTGTATTCCGCCTGAGCAGTCATCATGGAAACTTCGTTTTTCACTTTGCCACCGGTCATGGAACCGCCTCTATGGACGACTTCTCCGTCAAGTGTAACGATCTTGTATCCGTAATTCAATAAAGAAGAAAGATTGTTGGCATTTTCCAGATCATCCGTGATAAGCACGTTGCCAAGCAGTGATTCTTTGACAGCTTCATATTCCGGAGAACATGTGCAGAAATCGTATGCGGTTCCCAGATATCCTTTTGTGTTCTTACATACGATCTCATCTTCATAGCGAACAGTATGCGGTCTGCAGACAGTAACCGGTAAAAAAGTCGCTCTGCCCGAACGGTTCTTCTTCAGGAAAGAGATCGCTTTTCTTGCAGCCTCTTCATCTTTGGTCACGATATGATACACGGAGCCAGCCAATGCCGTATTGATCGCTTCTTCATAACCATCATCAGGATGTATCTCCTGGCCTACAACGCCCATGATCCCATAAAAAGAGCTTTTGTTTGACATGATCGATTTGACACCAGCCTGATTGACCGATGAGAAAGGGTCTGAGATCACGTTTTTAAGGACTTCCATCCTGTTATTCATACGATTCAGGACATTACTCGTCTCGTCCTTCTTGAATGAAGCTTCTGCAAGATCCGAAATGGTATTGTCCAGATTCGTATTAAGCAGTTCGATATCCGCTTTTAGCTTATTCAAACGATCCATCCTGTCATCATATTCGAATTTCGCCTCATTGATATATGATTCCATCTCTTTGATCTTCTCTTCAGAAGAACCCATCTCGATCGCATATTTGCGCTTTTCATCGATCTCGATCTTTCTGGCTTCAAGAGTCTGTATCTCATTGATGACCATCATCAGTCTTTCCTGTATGCTGTTGATCTGGTGATCATATTCTCTTAGTTTTGCTTTGTTTTCAAAATTGGAGTTTTCATGGACCTGTATCGTGGTTTCATGCATGGCGAGATTGGTATCCAGATCGAACATGGACTTTTCCAGTTCACTCTTCTGCATGTTCAGGCTTCTGATCTCATTGACCAGAACAGCAACTTCGATCTGTTCCAGTCGGGCTTTCTTTTCCCGGTATATCTCCGCTTTCTTAGCCTGTCTTTTGAGTGGAGCGACCTGTCTTTCCAGTTCACTGAGTATATCAAAAGTCCTGTCAAGGTTCTCTTTCGTCCTCTCCAGTTTGTTCAGTGATTCGATCTTTCTTTTCTTGTATTTGGAAACACCAGCCGCATCTTCAAAGATCTCACGTCTGTCATATGGTTTCGCTTCAGCAAAACTTAAGACATTACCCTGGGAGATCATGGAAAGAGAATTCTTTCCCATGCCTGTATCCATGATCAGATCCAGGATATCCTTATAACGGACATTCTTTTTGTTGATCAGATATTCCGCATCCTGATCATCATTGTAAATGCGTCTGGTAAGTTCTATCTCATCATAATCTGAATTCAGCATGTGTGCGGAATTGTCAAAAACAAGCGTGACTTCCGCCATATTCATCGCTTTTCTTTCTTCCGTACCGGCAAAAATGATATCGGTCATCTTTTCACCGCGAAGTGACCTGACGGACTGTTCGCCCAGGACCCACCTGATGGCATCAGAAATATTCGATTTTCCGCATCCGTTTGGACCGACGATACCTGTTACGGGATCTTCAAAATTTATGGTTATATGATCTGCAAAGGATTTGAATCCCTGCATTTCAATACGTTTAAGAAACATCAGAACTCCTCTTTATCACTTTGATATTATAACAAATTTAGGATATCAAAAGTACAGATAATCCATACTTCAAAAAGAACCCTTCATATACCTTTCATGAATGTTTATAGATGTACATACAGCGGCAAAACATCCAGATCTGTGATATCGAGAATGTGCTCTTCTTCGATCAGCTCAGTGATATTCTTGTTTTTCCTGATCCGGTAGGAATTCGTTCCGTCTTTGAGGTGGTATTTCTTTGATGGATCCATATATTTTCCAAAAGGATCGCTAACGATATACATCAGGATCCTGTCCCCTTCAGCAAAAACATATGGTCTTATCGATCTATGATTTCTTTCTTCATAGCCTTTGATCAGATCTCTGATCTGGCCCTCCCTCAATTCTGAAGAAAGGACAATATGGTCAAATCCAAGTCTTTGTAAAAACTCATAACAATGAGAGTTGCAGCAGTTCAGTGTATAATATGCGATCTTCTCTTTGTAATCTTTCAGAAGACCGCCAAATTCACTGATTACAGCCCGTTCGCTTTCACAATAAACAGATCCTGTATTGATGACATCATTCATTTCAAAAGTCTTTTCGTTGATGCGTATCACATCATTTTCCTGGATCATCGGTGAATCATTCAAAGATCCCTCATGGATCTCATCGAATTTGACCAGAATAGGATTCCTTGAAAATGATCCAAGTCTGAATGAATTAAAGCATTCGATCGCATCTCTTCTGATCTGGTTGAGATCTCTGACTGTAAGGAATGCGTTTTCAGTATCGGCTTTAAAGGAAGCCAGCTGATACACTGTATCATTTAATTTGGAAAACTGTTTCTTGATCAGATCCTCATTTAAAGGGGCTTTTTGAGCCTTCTGCGCTTTGATATCAGAAATATACTCGTATATTTGATCATTCGATTTTAAAGCCACCTGAACGTTCTTTTCAGGGTAGATGATGACTTTCATTTCCAGAGGAACCTTTATTTCATCTCTTTCCATGATCTTCTTCTCAAGTAAATGATCCTGAGTCAGATAAACGGTCCCGCTCAGTTTCAGATCCGATTCAACTGCACAGATATCACCTTTCGATGCTTTGTTTACCAGCAATCCATTCAGATAAAGCTTATTGACAATAAAGCCTTCCTCATTGATACGGATGCCATCGAACTGGTTCAATTCATGATCGAGATGGATATAAAGCAAGCCATTTCTCTGATTGATGACCTCGCCAATGGCGATCCCCTGATGATTAGGAGTCTTTTGGCCAAACAATCCTTTTTTCCCATATAAAAGATCATTGGAAAAATTGCGGTTAAAAAGAACTTTAAGCTCATCGATTTCTCCATCGCCGATATGAAAAGGCTTCCCTTCAAGGCAAGAATCGATCGCTTTGCGATAAATTCCGGTTACATATCCGACATAGGCGGGCGATTTCATCCTTCCTTCGATCTTGAATGAGGTGACACCGGCATCGATCAATTGAGGAATATCTTCAAGAAGATACATGTCTTTCGGAGAAAGAAGATAATTGGTATCTGTTTTGATCCTGTGATCCTCTTCATCATACAATTCATATCTTAATCGGCAACATTGAGCGCACATTCCCTTATTGGCGGAACGGTTCTTCGTAGCTGAAGACATCAGACACTGACCCGAATACGATACGCACAGAGCTCCATGAACGAAAGTCTCGATCTCTATATCTTCCTTGCATGCTTCCCGGATCAGTTCCAAAGTGGATTCCCTGGCTAAAACGACACGTTTGAAACCCAGTTTTTTTGCTGTTCTGACACCTTCGAGATTATGGACATGCATCTGTGTAGAACAGTGCAGTTCGAAATCCGGATATCTCTTTTTCAGTTCATGATACAGACCAAGATCCTGTATCAGCAAGGCATCAACATTGCTATGATAATAGTATTCTGCAGACTTTAAAGCATTCTCGAATTCCGCTTCTGCCAATAAAGTATTCAAAGTAACGAAAACACGCACGTTCCTGAGGTGCGCATAATTGACTGCTTCCTTCAGTTCATCTCTGTCGAAATTTCCGGCAAATGCCCTCGCAGAAAAATTCTTCCCTCCAAGATATACCGCGTTTGCGCCATTGTTGACGGCTGCTTTCAGGCATTCAAAATTACCGGCAGGAGATAGTAATTCAATTTTTCTCATATCTGTACTCCAAAGAAAGTCCACCCAAAGACGTTTCCTTCAGTTCGATAGCGAGCTTGTTTCCGGTATAGTTCATCGCATGAACGACATGATCGAAGCTGATTGCATTCGTCTT
>JAILBD010000220.1 GCA_024681275.1 Erysipelotrichaceae bacterium | reverse complement strand
GGCTATATCTACACGTTGAATAAGAAGGGTGTTTTTGTAGCCGGCAGGAAAGAAGAAAAGACAGTGAAGAACAGGGAAGATGCAGTAGACATGATCAGCACTTTAAAGGCGGAAGGTTTTTCGATGGAAGAGCTCTATGCTGTGCTGAAGGAGGTCTATGAGGAGGAGATATGTTAAAGATAAATGACATAACGAAATGCTTTGGGGATAAGACGGTTCTGGATCACCTGGATCTGGAAGTGAATGAGGGATCGATCTTCGGCCTGGTCGGTGTCAACGGCGCCGGCAAGTCCACATTGCTGCGCTGCATAGCGGGGATCTATAAAACGGATGCCGGGAATGTGCAGTTCGATGAAGAGGACACTTATCACAACGAGATGGTCCGCAAGGAGATCTTCCTTGTCAGCGATGATCCGTACTATCCGCCTGCCGCCACCATCAGGACATTGAAGGAATTCTATGATTCCTATTACGACCTTGATGAAGAGACCTATTACAGGATCCTACACATGTTCCATCTGGATGAGAACAAGCAGATCTCTTCTTTTTCCAAGGGCATGAAGAGGCAGACACTGCTGCTGTTTGCGCTGTCGATCCGGCCGAAGCTGCTGCTTCTGGACGAGGCTTTCGACGGTCTGGATCCGATCGTCCGTCTGGATCTGAAGAGATCGCTCTATGAATTCATCGAGGAGGATGGCTCGACCATCATCATCTCTTCGCACAACCTGAAAGAACTGGAAGATATCTGCGATTCCTACGGGATACTGGAGGGTGGCAGGATCTCGACCTACGGTGATCTTCTGGAATCCAAACAGAATATCAATAAGTATCAGCTGGCTTTCGATCACGAGATCGATGAGTCAGTCTTTGACCGGTTCGATCTTTTGCATAAGTCCAAAGAAGGCTCCGTCTATTCATTGGTCATCAAGGGAGACAGGGATGAGGTCACGGATAAGCTCAGTGAACTGAAACCACTGATCCTGGATGCCTTGAGTGTCAACTTTGAGGAGCTCTTCATCTACGAGCACGAAGGAGGTAACAGATGATGTTCTCCATGTCATATTTCAAATATCTGGTCAGTTCCAAGAAGTATCTGCTGATCCTGATCCTGATGATCACTTTGCTGAATACGATCGGCAATTCCATAAAGGGTCTGGATCTGATCTTTCAGGGCGTCCTGGCGATAGGTCTGTCCTTTGCTTTGCCGGCCATCGTTTTTTATCACGTTCATGACAAGAAGGCTGTCGATACCTATTTCTCTTTGCCGGTCTCCAGAAAGAAGCTGCTTTGGACAGGCATCCTTTTCTGCAGTGCTATCGTCTTTATGGTGATCGTTGCCGGTATTGTGGCTTTCAGGATCAAATGCGAAGAAAGTTTCAATATGTTTGCAGCTATCCTGGAGATGCTTCTGGCAAGCCTGTCTCTGGTCATTTTCAACACAGGTCTTTATCTGATCGGCAATGATGTTGTGGACGGTTTTGTCATGATGGGCGCCTATACGGTCCTGCCTTTGATGATCTATGCCGTGATCAGCGGTTTCTATTTCAACTATGTCGCCGGCGGGATGACACCGGATCTCGAAGTGATCCGACTGTTTTCTCCGCTCTATATGAGTGCGGAAATGCTCGTGGAGGTCATCGATACGAACCGGATCTCTTTTGGATCGGTCATCGGTCTGAGTGTCCTGCTGGTCCTCTTTGTCTGTCTTCTGCATAGATGGTATGTTGAAAGGCCCGTTGAAAGGGCCGGTTCGAGGTCGGATGCTTTCTATTCCTATCCTTTGATCATCAATCTCTATCTGGTCATCTGTCTTTTCCTGATCTCGACGATGTTCGGTGTGAAAAACAAGAGCATCCTGACCTTTGTCGGCGATTCCATCCTTTTGTACATCCTTCTGTTCGCGGTCTTTGTTGCGGCGTACTTCGTCTATCGCCGGAAGATGTACTTCAACTACCGGCTTCCGGCTTTCTATATCGCTGTCATGGTCGTGTCTTTACTGTTTGCGCTGCTTTGCCGCAACAGCAAGGGCTTTGGTCTGGCGGACAGATATGAAAGAGCTTCAGGAAAGGATTTCTGCATGATCAACGGCTGGTATGATGAAAAAGACAGGCAGCTTGAGGATTATCTGTTTGAACAGACCGGCGAGAGACCGGAATACTACAACATCTATATCGAGATCGGAAACAAAGAGGCAGACAAGTTTCCACAGATGTCACAGACGACTTCAGAGATCCTGGAAAAGTACAGGGAGAAGGCGATCGAAGATTTCTATGAGGGCGAATACGGTGACAAAAGGGGAGCGAGCCTGACCTTCGTCACCAAGGATGGCCTGGATTATTATCACTACACCCTGAACGGAGCCGTCAGCTTTGAGGATATCATGGCCCTGGCTCAGGATGAGGCGGTGAATGCCCGTATCGACACTTTCGAACAAAGTTACAGGATCTATCCGGACGGAACCCTGCATGAAGCTTCAGATCAGATGAAATGATGTGACCTGAGGATAAGGAAATCTTAGTGAATTATTAAGGAGGATTACAGTCATACTTGTCTTATAATAGAGATTGAGCGTGAATGAAAGGGGAATTTTGTTATGGCGGATGAAAAGGATTTTCTGGATCAGTTCTCGGATGACGGGAAACCGGCCAGTTTCAAGGAAGAGGAAAGAGTTCCTGTCGTCAGGGAGAGGAAGCCTTTAAATATCAAGGCGATCATCATCGCTGCAGCGGTGCTGCTTCTTTTGGCAGTCGCTTCATACTTCCTGTTCTTTTCTCCGAAGATCGAAATGCCTGATTTCATAGGCAAGACGAGGTCTGATGTTGCGGCTTGGGTCAAACAGCAGGGCATCGTGACTTCGGGTGTCGTTTTTGATGATACCTATGATTTCGATTCACAGGAAGGAACGATCCTGACACAGAACGTTCCGGCAGGCAAAAAAGTCAAGAACAACGTCAAACTCAATTTCATGCTGTCACTGGGTCCTGATCCAGAGGAAAGGATCAAAGTTCCTGATCTGGAGACCATGACCAAGGATGAGATCCAGCAGTGGATCAATGAAAACAAACTGCTTAAGACCAAGACAGTCACAGCTTATAACAATGAGGTCGTCAAGAACAATGTCATCGACTATTCTTTCAGTGGCTGCGATGAAGACAACTTCACCAGAGGCTGCACTTTGAAGATCAATGTTTCCAAGGGTCCTGCTCCGGCCGGCAAGGTCACGGTGGAGGATTTCGAGAAGAAGCCTTATGCGACCGTTGAAGCCTGGGCAAAGGCGAACAAGATCAACTTGGTCAAGGTCGAACAGTATTCGGATAAGATCGATCTGGATTATGTCATTTCCCAGTCGATCGCTTCCGGCAAGACGATCAAGGAAGGCGATTCGATGACGGTCGTCGTTTCCAAAGGCGTTGCCGTATACATGCCGGATATGACGGGTTGGACCAAGAAACAGGTCAGCACGTGGAACAAGAAGAATCCGACTGTCTTTATCGATATGGAAGAGAAGGCCCTGTATTCGACTTCGGCCAAGGACACCGTTCTGGCCCAGTCTCTGGCAGCGGGCGCTCTGATCGATCCGGCAGAACTGATCGAGCTCACGATGTCCCTGGGCAATATCGTCGATGTGCCGGATGGATTTGTCGGTTCGGAATACCACGACAGACACGGTCTGCATGACTGGAAAGACGAACAGAATGAACTGGGTGCCAACATCACGGTCAACAGGATCGATGAATTCTCCGATGACGTGCCATATGACAAGATCATCCGTTATGACAACGGCGTCTATGTTGGCGGAACACTCAACGTCTGGATCTCCAAAGGAAGAAACATCCTTCTTAAAAACCCGGATGATCTCAAAGATAAGAATGGCGATCCGATCACCTGGGAAAGATTGGCCAGCTGCGATCTGGTCGAAGAAGATGCCAGAGCTTTATGTGATTGGGCTGGTGTGACAAATCTGGAGATCACATATGCCTACCAGCCAGGTAAGAAAAACGGCGAACTGATCAGTGTCAGACGCTGGGACAATAAGACGATCAAGTCCGAAACCTATCTGCCCGAAGATATCATCCTTTATATCACCATCTGTGATGACAGTTACAAGAACTGACAGGAGCATATATGAACTTTATCAATAGAGCATTTAAAAACGTGACCAGGAGGCTATCCAAGACCGTCCTCCTGGTACTCACTTTCTTTTTGATCGGAAATCTGGTCATCATCGGTCTGGGCGTTTCATCTGCTTCGGAGAGTGCCAAGATTCTGACGCGTCAGAAGATGCGCGCAGTAGTGACTTATGCGATCGACTACAACAAGGTCTGGCAGTATGCGGATTCTCTGACGGATGAAGACGAGATCAATGAGTTCTACAAGAACTATCCGCGCGTGAAGATCGCCGATGTCACGCAGATCCTGGCTGATCCGCGTGTCCGCATCGCCAACTCCGTTTCCAACAACATGTGGTATATCGGTTCGGACAATGCGATCGATTTCGTTCATCTGGGCAATTCCAGGGAAGAGAACATGGATGACAATGGCGGCCAGTCCTGCTGGTACGATGAGAGCGGCACGATGCAGTGCGAGTCCTATAAGGAACCGGTCTTCTTCATCAAGTCCAACATGTTCCCGGGCATGATCGAATTTGAAGACGGGGATTATCAGATCGTCGATGGACGTTTCTACAATCAGAGCGAGATCGACAATGGTTCCTATGTCTGTGTGATCTCACAAAACCTGGCGGCTGCCAATGGATTGACGGTAGGAGATACGATCACACTGTCAAGCAATTATCTGTCTTCTTACATGAAGAGATATGAACTGACAGAAGAGGATCTGGATGTGCCTTTGGAGATCGTTGGGATCTTCACGCATCATTCCCCGCTGACGCCGGATGCGCCGAACTGGGATTATGCATCTCCTTTTGAGAATCCGGACAACATGATCTTCATGCCGACCACGTCTACTTATATGGCACAGCTGAATTTCCAGCAGAAGGAATTCGATTACTACGCTTCGCAAGCCGATCCGGAAGATGAGTACTATTCCGATCCGGACAGGCGTCCAAGTGCAGAGAACATGGAAGAGAACATGTACATCGAGAATGTGACCATCCTGCTGGATGATCCGCTCAATGTCGAGAAGTTCGTCGATGATTATCAGGGTTCCGTTTCCCAGTTCGCTTCGCTGGATGCGAACAATGATGAATTCAACAGGCTGGCGAAACCACTGGATACCCTGTCCATGTATGCCAACTTCATCGTGTGGCTGGTCGTCATCAATGCGATCGTCATCATCACCCTGGTCACGGCTCTGACGCTGAAGACCAGAGAATACGAGATCGGTGTCCTGCTGTCGGTCGGCGCTTCCAAGCTGAAGGTCATCGCGCAGTTCTTCATTGAGCTGGCGATCGTTGCGATCATCGGCTTCTTCCTGTCTGTCGTTTCCGGTTCGCTGATCGCCAGAAGCATAGGCAATACCGTTCTTGAGGCGCAGATCGCGACGAGCGACCTGGCTGAAGAAGAGGGGTATAATTCCGGCAATTATCTGGATCCGTGGAACACGGACTATACGACGGACATCTCACTGGAGGATCTGGTCTCTCAGTATGAAGTCACGATCTCACCGCTGATCATCGCCGAGATCTTCGTGCTGGGACTTGGCATCGTGCTGATCTCAGTCATCATTCCTTCGTTCATGATCATGCGTTACAATCCGAAGAAGATCCTGATGAATCAGAACTAGGAGGTGCTCATGTCGGATATATTAAGACTGGAAAATATCAATTATTCATATATCGATGGTGGCTACGAAAGACAGATCCTGAAGGATCTCTCCTACAGTTTTGAAGCCGGCCGTTTCTACACAGTCCTGGGTCCTTCCGGTTCCGGAAAGACGACACTGCTATCGATCATTGCGGGTCTGGATACGCCAAACAGCGGCGAGATCTATTTTGATGGGAAGAACATCAAGGAGATCGGCCTTCACAAATACAGAAGGAATTCGATCTCGATCGTCTTTCAGCAGTACAATCTGATCTCTTATCTGACGGCTCTGGAGAATGTCATGCTGGCGATGTCCGAGACGGACAACAAGCTGCCGAAGGACAGGAAGAATGTGGCTTACAATCTGCTGGCCCGTTTCGGTATCGTGAAGTCGAAGGCTGATCGCATGGTCAATCAGCTTTCCGGTGGTGAGCAGCAGCGAGTGGCTATCGCCAGATCGCTGGCTTCCAATGTCAACCTGATCTTCGCGGACGAGCCTACGGGAAACCTGGATACGGCGACAGAGAAGGAGATCATCGCGATCTTCAAGGAGCTCTCTCACGAGTTCTCCAAGACGATCATCGTCGTGACGCACTCCGACACGGTCTCAGCCATGTCGGATCAGAGAGCCCTTCTCAGAGACGGAAAACTGACAGATCTGACTTAAAGACAAGGCGTTCGAAACGCCTTTTCTTGTGTATAATAATCCCATAAGAAAAAAGGAGATCCCGGATGAGTATCAAGGTATATAAGGGCAATATCATCAGCAGCGAATCATATGAAAAACTGAGGATCATCCCCAACGGCTATATCGTGGTGGAGGATGGTTTCATCAGAGAAGTCTCAGAGATTTTGAATGAAGGATACAGAGGATATGAAGTCAAAGATCATGGAAATGGTCTGATCATTCCCGCCTTCTCGGATCTGCATATGCATGCGGCGCAGTATCCGCAAAGAGGGATAGGAATGGACTGCCTCCTCTTTGACTGGCTGAACAATTACACTTTCCCGCAGGAGGCGAATTATCAGGATATCTCATATGCCCGGAGCGTCTATGCCAGGCTGATCAGGGATTTTCTCTTGCATGGTTCCTTTCATCTCTCCCTGTTCACGACGATCCACTACGAGGCCTGTGACCTGCTGTTCAGGATGCTGGAAAAGAGCGGTCTTTACGCCTATACAGGTCTTGTGAATATGGATATGAATTCTCCGGATTACTATGTGGATGAGACGGAGGTCTCATTGAGGAAAACAGAGAAATTCATCAGGGATCATATGGGCTATGAGAGAGTGAAACCGATCCTGACACCGCGTTTTGCGCCTACCTGTTCCAGAAAACTGATGGAAGGTCTCGGCGAACTGGCGAAGATCTATGATGTCGGTGTTCAGACCCATCTGGTCGAATCCAAAGCCGAGGCGGCATGGGCCAGGGAGCTGTATCCGGAATTCAGTTCGGATGGAGAGATCTACGAGAAATGCGGTCTGCTGCAAGGGAAGGGTCCGAAGATCTTTGCCCATGTCATCTTCCCGACCGAGACCGAAGAGAGGATCCTGAAGGAGTATGATGGCATCAGCGTGCACTGTCCGGATGCCACCTCCAACATCACGGCCGGTATCATGCCGGCAGCGTCCATGCATAAAAAGGGTCTGAAGATCGCTTTGGGTTCCGATGTGGGCGGCGGTCATTTCCTGGGCATTTACCGACAGGTCGCCCGGGCAACGCAGATCTCGAAGATGAAAGAGTTCTACGAAGAGGATTATGAGCGGATCCGTCTGGCCAATGCGTTCTACATGGCGACAGTCTGCGGAGCTTCCGTGTTTGACAGAGCGGGCAAGCTGGAAAAAGGCTATCGTTTCAATGCCCTGGTCGTGGAGAACATGCTGGATAGGGAATATGCGACTTCCCTTGAAGATGCTCTGGAGCGTTTCTGCTATATCGGAGATGAGAGGAACATCCTTGAAAGATATATCGATGGCAGACTGGTCGATCCTGAGAAGGTCTATCAGCAATTGCTTGAGATCTGAAGATGAGAAAAGCCCGGCAATGCCGGGCTTTGAAAATCCATGGAATCAGTATTATTATTCTTTAGGTCCTTCTTCAACAGGTACTTCGACCGGAGCTTCCTCTGCAGGAGCTTCCTGAGCCGGAGCCTCTTTTGGTTCAAGAGCTTTCTTCAGGCCTTCGACACCTTTTTCAGCGATGTTGATCGTTGTCGTCTTAGCCTTGTTGATAGCATTCTGAACTTCCGGTTTGTTGAGATAGTCAGTGACTTTTGCTGAGATGTCGTTCAGGAATTCGGCAGTCTTCTTGAAAGCTTCTGTTTCTTTCAGTTTGTCGAATTCAGCCATGATGTCTTCGCCTAACTTGTCAAGCCTGTTGTCTTTGTCAGCTTTTGCAGTGAGTTCAGCAACTTTTCCTTTTGTGAAGTCAACAGCTTCCATTGATTTAGCTTTTACTTTATCAAGGAATTCATCCAGCTTTTCATCTTCCTGGACGTCGTTGATGATGCCTTTCACTTTTTCTATAGATGACTTAATAGCTTCTTCAGTCTTTTCAACGAGTGCTCTGGCTTTTTCTTTACCTGCTTCATCTAATTGCTCAGTCTTTTCAGCGAGATCCTTTTCGAGATCTTCGACCTGAGATTCCATTTCTTTTACAGTATCCTCAAATTTTGTCATATCAGAATACCTCCTTTATATTTATTATATATAAAAAAGTGAAATGCAAGTGAACAATAATGATAATTAGCACTCGTTTGATAATCGTATGATGATATAATAGTACTGTTATGAGAAGAAGAAGAGGCGGTATCGGAATATTCGGATTTATCATCATAATGAGCATTCTGGATTGGCTTTTTGAAAGCGGCGGATTGCTGATTTTCGGGCTGATCGTTCCTAGCGTCGTCATGGCTCTGGTCTTTTTCGGGCTTTTCAAATTCATCAGACTGATGTTTGGTGAGCAGGATACATATAACAGCAGAAGGGCTTCCAATGTCAAAAGCAAGAAATCGACCTCCTATGTCAAAAACGCGAAGAATGCCCAGGTCGATAAGGTTTTATCAGAATATTTCAAAGATAATGTTGCGTTGATCCTGTTTGATGACATCTCTGTTTCGACACAGAGTGGAACTTATACGACTGTTGACAATCTTTACATCTCCTACAAGGGCGAAAAGGTCTGTCAGCTGAAGGAATTCAAATCTTACTATCCGGAGGCTTATGACAAGGTCATCGCTGCTTTGAGCCAGCTGGCCAAGAAGGGCGGAAAGGTCAAGGAAGAGAAGAAGAAGACCGAGGTCAAGGAGAAGGTCGACAATTTTTCGGATGCGGAGAAGTTCATCGATCAGATCAACAATCTGAACAAGGGACTTTCCAACGAAGAAGTCACCAATGGTCTCTATCAGACCTGTGAACTGTTGAAACAGATCGACATCGTTGACAGGGAAGATGGAACGGTCGATCCGAAGCTGAACAAGCTTTATGAATACTATCTGCCGATCCTGGTCGGCATCCTGGAGAATTACAAGCGCCTTTCCGATTCCGCGATCAAGAACGAGGAATTCAAGAAGTGCGAGACTCAGCTGGTCAAGACGATCAAGCTGATCAACGAAGCGCTCAAGACGATCTACAACTCTCTGCATGAGAGCGACTATATGAATCTGAATGCCGATATCAACACTCTGCAGTCCCTGCTTAAGCAGGACGGACTGGTGGAGACTCCCTTTAAGGAGGTCAAATAATGCCTGATAAAAAGATCGATATGTTCAAACTGGTCGAACAGGTCGAGAAGCAGAAGAAGATGGATATCGACGATATCTTTTCGACACTCGATTCAGTCAAGGATGAAGAGGACAGAAGAGAAGAGGTCAAGGTCCACACTTATACGAGCACTTCAGATCCGAGCCTGGTCTCCAGACCGAGGATCCCTGACAAGCTCGGTGCTTTTGATACCCGTTTCGAGTGTTTCAGATGCATCATTGAGAATGTCTCTTACGGGACCAAGAACGTGAACGCCTATGTTGAAGGCCACAAGGATGCGCTGGAGAAGTATTATGGGGATGCCTATCAGAATTCCAAGGATCTCTATGTCATCGAGGCGAGAGTCAATGATGAGCTGAACAAGTACAATTCTCATTCCGCTCTGTATGATAAGGGCTATTATGATGGTCTGGCTTATGTCCTGAAGGCCCTTAAGCGTTCCAAGGAGCTGCTGATGCAGAGGATCAGCGCTGAAATGATCAGGAAATTATAGTATGTCAGTACATGATGAAAAAGAAAAGATGATGGAAGAACTCTTCTCTAAAAGGAGAAGCAGTTTTTCTAATATCTACAATGATTCTGTCGATATCCTGAAGGATACCGAGAGCGAGCTCAACAAGATCCTTTTGCAGAACCAGAAGGATATTGAGGAGATGACGAAGAAGTTCAATTATTCCGATGAAGATCTCAAAAGACTGAAGTACGATATCGAGAAGGATTTCAATATCAAGATCGAAACACCGGAGACGGTCGTTCTGGGCAAGGCTTCCAAGGAAGTCTTTGACAACATCTACAAGGATCTTTCCGAGACGATCATCGGTGAAGACGAAGCATGCAAGGCGCTGACGACGGCTTTCAGAAGACCTTATGTCGTCGGTTCCGATCCGCAGAAGATCCGCAACAGCATCATCCTCTACGGTACCAATGGCACAGGCCGCCATCAGATGGTCTATACGATGGGGACTCTGCTGAAGAAATACGGTCTCAGCGTGTCCAGCGAGGTCATCGAACTGGATATGTCCCGCTACCAGTCCAGTGCGCAGGAAGTGCTTTTTCTGCAGGATATCTATGTCGCTTTGAGCGGAAAGAATCCGATCATCCTGATCGAAAACTTCGAGGAAGCTTCCCCGATCTTCAACAGGATGCTGTCAGAACTGGTCATGGAAGGAAACTGTGTCCTGAGCAAGCGTTATACCTTGAAGAACAATCAGCTCGTCGAGGCGACCAATACGCTGTCCGGCGATATCATCGACAGGCTCAATGGCAATGACAAAGTGCTGGTCTTTGTTTCCGAGAAGAACCCGACCAAGCTCATGGATGTCTTCGGCAAATCTTTCATTGAGAAGATCGATGACAAGGTGCAGACCAAGAAACTGGATGAAGAGGCTCTGGTCAGGATCATCGATCAGCTCATCGATTCTCTGATCACCAGATGCGGCAACCAGCTGGAGATCAAACTGGAAGTCGATGATTCAGTCAAAGACTATCTCAAGTCGATCTATGAACCAAACGATGGTATCGATTCCCTGTCTCCGACGGTCAAGAAGATCTACAACGAGATGGTCGATATCGCTTTGAAACACGACGAGGTGGAAAGAGTGAAGATCAGCTATGATCAGACGATCAAGGCCGTCTTCAATGAGTTGGCTCTGGATCTGGATATCATCGACGATACCCGGGCAGAGCGCGAGGAGATACAGAGAGAGCTTGACGATATCGTCGGTCTCGATGATGTCAAGAACTATCTCCTGTCTCTGGAGAATCTGATCAAGATCAATCAGATCAGAAAGCAGAAGGGTCTCAAGACCAACGAGATCTCCAAGCACATGATCTTTACAGGCAATCCAGGTACCGGCAAGACGACGATCGCCAGACTGGTCTCCAGGATGATGAAGGCTTGCGGCATCCTCAAACAGGGTCAGCTGGTCGAAGTCACCAGGGCTGATCTGGTCGGCAAATACGTCGGCCATACCGCTCCTTTGACGATGTCGGTCATCCAGTCCGCTTTGGGCGGTGTCCTTTTCATCGATGAGGCCTACTCCCTGTACAGAGGCAAGGATGATTCCTTCGGCCTGGAGGCGATCGATACGCTGGTCAAGGCGATGGAAGACCACCGCGATGACCTGATCGTCATACTGGCCGGTTATACCAAGGAAATGAAGGATTTCCTGGAGGCGAACTCCGGTCTGAAATCCCGTTTCGCAAATGTCATCGAATTCTCCGACTACACCGGAGAAGAGCTGATGCTCATAAGCAAGTCGATCGCCAAGGGCAAGGATTACGTGATCGCGGAAGATGCTCTGCGTCCTCTGCAGGATTATTTCACGCTCATCCAGGCCAAGAACGATCCGAACTCCGGAAACGGACGTCTGGCCAGAAATCTGGTCGAGGATGCGATCCTGAACCAGTCGAAGAGG
>JAILBD010000172.1 GCA_024681275.1 Erysipelotrichaceae bacterium | reverse complement strand
GCATCGATCTCATCGATGAAGATCATGCAAGGAGCCGTCTTCTTGGCCTGATGGAACATGTCTCTGACACGGCTGGCACCGACACCGACGAACATCTCGACGAAATCGGAACCGGAGATCGAATAGAACGGAACGTTCGCCTCACCGGCAACAGCCTTTGCCAGCAGGGTCTTACCGGTACCAGGAGCACCGACCATGATGATGCCCTTTGGAATGCGGGCACCCATCTTGGCGAACTTCTTCGGATTCTTGAGATACTCGATGATCTCTTCCATCTCCTCTTTCTCTTCATCGCAACCTGCCACATCCTCGAATCTGACCTTGATGTCATCTTCCAGACGGGCTCTCGATTTTGAGAAGTCAAATGCCTGTTTGTTGGAGTTCATCGCACCCATGCGGTTCATGATGAAGACTCCCGCCACCACAAACAGGATCAGCGGAACGATCGAACTTGCCAGCTCCAGCAGGTAGTTGGATGCATTGGCATCGATGAAAGTGACATTGTTGACCTTCTTCAGTTCATCGATCAGTTCATCTGTCGCCTTCTCCGTATTCGGAATGATGGCCGTGAACTGATGGGAAGAACCGTTATCCTCATATATACCATTGACCGTCATCGTATTGTAATCGATGGAGACCTTCGCCGAAGTCATCTTGCCGCTGGCGACCAGTTCATTGAACTCTCTGTAGTTCAAAGCTGTCGTCGTCGAACGGACGGGACTTGAGAAAGCCATCATCAGTAAAAACAGCGATACGAAGATGTATGGTATAAAGTTTACTAATGGCCTTCTATTGTTATTGTTATTCATCTATTATTTATAACACTCCTCTTTCAACACACCTACGTAAGGCAGGTTACGATACTTCTGGTCGAAATCCAGACCGAAGCCGATCACGAACTCATTAGGGATCTTGAAACCGACATATTCCGCCTCGATATCAACGATCCTGCGATCCGGCTTATCCAGCAAAGAAACGACCTTGACTGAACTTGCTCCCTTGGAATATAAGAGCTCCTTGACCTTTTCCAGCGTCTTGCCCGTATCGACGATATCCTCGACGATCAGCACCGGCATGCCCTTGATCGAACGATCCAGATCCTTGACGATCTTGACATCGCCCATCGATTCGACACCCGAATAGCTGGAAACAGCCATGAATTCGATCTCGCAATCGATGGTGATGTGCTTGATCAGTTCAGCCATGAACGGAACGGAACCTTTTAAAAGTCCTATGATCACCGGATATTGATCCGCATAATCCTCAGAGATCTGAGCACCCAGCTCTTTGCACCTGGTGATGATCTCCTCTTCTGTAATCAGTACTTTCTCAACGTTATCTGCCAGCATCGTAAAGCCCTCCGTACAATTTATAATTTTATCATAAAGATATTTGGAATTTCGCAATAATGATTGAGATCACAGCCGATGGAAGGCACAAAGATGATCTCGTCCTTCGCATTGACCATCAGCGGCCAGTTCAGCCTCTGCTTAAGCGTCATCTTCCTGTCGATGAAGAAACGGTTGATCTTCTTTTGACCGTAGCGCATAGCGATGCTGTCTCCTTCTCTGTACGGACGGATGCGGATCGGAAAGTCCTCCTCCTTCAGGAAAACGCCTTCGATCTTCTTCCCCTGTTCCGTAAACATGAACTGTTCACAGGAAAAGCTTCTCATCGCATCAAATGAATCAAAATGATACTCGATATCTTCCGGTATCTCAAAGACTTCGATGCGTCCATATCCTTTGGCGATATATAGATCATCCCCTTTGAAGACACAGGACTTGCTCTGTTCAAGCTGTCTTTTCATCTCGTCAAAAAAGAGATCGGACTTATGCGAAAAATGGTGATGCAGCCAGGTCTTCAGATACGGGATCCTGAGAAACTGTTTCACCGTATAGCTTTCCCTGTTCAGATGACTCAACGCCTTCTGATAGTGTTCCTCATTTTTCTGATTCTCAATCCTGATCTTTTCGACCACTTCATCCTTCTTTTCCTCAGACATCCTTTCAACTTTGAGATGGCGGATCCGATTCCGCTGATACGCATCTTTAAGATTGGACTCGTCGATACCGTAAGGGATACCGTTTTCTTCACAATACCCGATCAGTTCATTTTTTGTATGATCCAGTAACGGTCTGTAGACGCAGACGCCATTGATCGTGTTCCTCTCTTTTATGCCATAGTATGAGACGCCGAGCCTTTTTTCTTTCTGCATCAGATAAGTTTCGATCAGATCATCTTTCTGATGGGCGACCAGGACTTCATCCAGATCATCCTTCTCACAGATCTTGCGAAAGAAGTCGTAACGGGCTTGCCTTGCTGCGGCCTGAAAGTTGCCACTGTATCTTTCTTCATCAAAATCCAGCAGATGAAAAGGGATCCCACGCTCACGGCAGTAAGATCTGACGATCTCTTCATCCCGGTCGGCAGAGCCCCGTTTGTGGTAGTTGACATGGGCAGCTTCGATATAGGCACCGCTGTGAAAAGCCATATCTAAAAGGGCCATTGAATCCGGCCCTCCTGAAACTGCGATCAGATATCTTTTATCCTCTGAAACGAATTGGATCATTTAATTGTTGAAACGGAAGAACATGATATCGCCGTCCTTCGGCTGATAGTCCCTGCCCTCCAGACGGATCTTGCCGGCTTCCTTCAGCTTGGCCTCCGTCTTGTACTCCATGATGTCTTCATAGGTATAGACTTCCGCCTTGATGAAGCCCTTCTCGAAATCCGTATGGATGATACCGGCACATTGCGGAGCCGTGTAGCCCTTCTTGAAAGTCCAGCCGCGGCACTCATCTTTTCCGACCGTGAAGAAAGTCTCCAGACCTAAAGTCTTATAAGCCTTGACGATCAGTTCATCAAGACCGCTCCTTTCGATCTCCAGCTCCTGTAAAAACTCAGCTTTTTCTTCCTTGGAAAGGTCAGAAAGCTCTTCCTCGATCTTCGCGGAGATCGCAACTGCTTCCGAACCCTCTTTTGCCGCGTACTCCTTGACTTCCACATAGAACGGCACACTGTCGGGATCATTGATGTCTTCTTCCTTGAT